>JBGPOB010000218.1:0-6491 GCA_041487815.1 Xanthobacteraceae bacterium
CGTGTAGAGGTAGGCGGTCTGACCGAACAGGTTGAACTCGAACGTGCCGAACAACGGCTTGACATTCATGCCCTGCAAGCCGTCATCGCCACCGGTAATTTCCTTCGCCTTGTTGGCGTACTCGAACATGATTGAGACGATTGCGAGCGTCAGCATGAGAAACGTGACGCCGGTCGTGTGCAGGATGAGCGCCCCGGTCACCAGTCCAAGCAGCGCCGACGCAACGATCGCCACCGCATGGCCGGTTAGCGGATCGCCGGTGACATGGATGGACATCAACCCGGCAGCGTACGCACCGAAACCAAAAAACGCGGCATGACCAAGCGTGACAACGCCGGCGAATCCCAGCACAAGATCGAGCGACAGCGCGAACAGGATCCAGATCATGACCTGGGTGCCGAAGCTGAGATAGCCGCCGGCATAAAAATAGAACGCGATCGCAATTGCCCACGGTATTGCATGCCCGATCAGCGGGAGAATCCGGGCGCCTGCCGTTAGCGACGACGCATCTGCCGATGGCGCCTGGCTTGACGGGATCGTGGTCATGACGCCACCGACTTTGGCGGCAGCAGGCCCTGCGGCCGCCACAGCAGCAGAACGAAAACCGCCGCATAGAGCAGATACGCTGCCGCCTCGATGAAAAAGTATTTGCCGGCCGTGTCGATGATGCCGAGCGCCATCGCGGCAATGAACGAGCCCTTGAAACTGCCCTCGCCACCGACGATCACGACGACAAGAAACAGCACAACATACTTGAGCGCGTAGGACGGTTCCGGAAATAGGATGCCGGCGCCGACGGCGCCGCCGAGCCCCGCCAGCGCGCAACCAATGATGAAGGTACCAGTGAACAACACATTGACGTTCATGCCGACGGCGCGCGCCATGCGCGCATTGTCGACGGCGGCACGAAGCCGGGCGCCATAGATCGAATTCTCGATAAGAAGCCACAGTACGGCAGCGATGACCGCGCCGACGATGATCAGAAAAATTCTGTAACCGGGGTAAGTTCTAAATCCGATATCGATCGGTTTGGTCAGGTAATCCGGAAAATTGACCGGATAGGGAAACGCCCCAAATATTTCGGTCATTGCGGCTGTGGCTACGAACACGAAACCGATCGTGAGCAGCACCTGAGAAAGCTCACCCTTGCGATACAGTGGGCGGAATACGGTGACTTCCGCGAGCCCGCCGAGAATGCCGGGAATAATCGTCGCAACCAACAACGCAAAATAGAAATTGTAATGATTCTGGGTGAAATATCCGGCGATGTAACCGCCAATCATCGCGAACGAGCCATGCGCGAGATTAACGACGCGCATGAGACCCATGGTGACGGTGAGTCCCACGGAAATAAGAAAAAGCACCATTCCGTAGGAGACGCCGTCGAGCAAAACGGTTGCGGCGAAAGAGAGCATGGGCGGTTGTCGTGAGAATGCCGTTGCTGGTGATCGCGTGGAAACGATTGCGCGCGGAACCTAACAGCGGGTCCCGCGCGCAGATACGCAGAAAACCTATCCAGCCTAGTTAGTCGGCGGATTGTCGATCTTCCACTGATCCTTGACCATGGGGATCGTTTCAATATCGACATTGACGAGCTTGCCGTCCTTCTTCTCAACGCGCCGAATGTAGATATTCTGGATCACGTCACGCTCGACCGGATCGATCTGCACTGGGCCACGCGGGCTCTCGAACTTAGCGTTCTTCATGAAGTCCACGTACTGCAAGCCTTCCGCATTGGCACCAAGCTTGGCGACCGCCTGATAAATCAGCGCGGTGCCGTCCCAGGCCGCGACCGATGCGATATCGGGCGTCGTCTTGGGCCCGAACATCTTGACCAGTTGGGCGCGTAGCTCCTTGTTCTGCGGACGATCGTTGGTTTCGGTATAGTGGAATGCGGTCACCGTGCCGATGATGTCGTCGCTGAAGTTTGGCAGGAACAATTCCTGGGTCTCGCCGGTGCCGAGCAGTTTGATGCCGGCGGCCTTGAGGCCACGCTCGGAGTAGGCTTTGACGAGCGCGACGGAGGGCGAACCGGCCGGCTGGAACATATAGAGCGCGTCCGGCTTCGCCTGCAGCACCTTCTCCATGTAGACGCCGTAGTTCGTCTCCTTGATCGGTGAGCGATCGCTGCCGACGATCTCGCCACCCAGCGCCTTGAACGTCTTCGAGAAGTACGCTTCGGCGTCGTGACCCGGCGCATAGTCACTGGTGATCATATAGACTTTCTTGATGCCGTTCTTGAATGCCCACTGCGCGAGCGGAACGACGTGTTGCGGGATCGTCATGCTGACGCGCACGTAATAGGGCGAGCCCCGCGTAATCGACGCGGTCGCGGCATTCATGATCACGACCGGGATTTTGGCCTGCTTGGAAATGTCGGCGACCGCCATCGCATGCGGCGACAACGCAAAGCCTGTAAGCATCTTCACCTTGTCACGAAGCACCAGTTCCTCGGCCAACTGCTTGGCCTTGTCCGGTCCCTGGCTGGCGGCGTCGCGGTACACAAATTCGATTTCGTGGGTCTTGCCATCAGGCCCCTTGACGGTTTTGCCGTGGACCGCCTGATAGGCTTCAACTGCCTGCTGCATTTGCGTGCCCCACGTCGCGAACGCGCCCGTGAAATCCGAGATCAAGCCCACTTTGAATGTTTCAGCTGAAGCTACCGTCGCCGATAGCGAAAGCGCTGCCGCGGCAGCGGCACTGAGGAACCATTTCATCAATAAACCTCCCTCTGTGAAAGGCGCATTATCAAGATGAACCAGTTGCGGCTGTACCGCACCGGCTTTTGTTGCGCACTTATAGCAAGTTTTCTGACGGTGCCAAACCCGTTCGTCAAACGATTTCGACGCTAACGGTCAGGGAAAATAGCAAGATTTTGCCCAATCCCACGGCAAAGTGCAGCGCGCGTCGCGGCCTGCGTCAATATGGTCGGCATGAGCGCTGAATCTGTGGTCGTAGGGTTTGTGCGAGCGGCGGCTTATTTCGCCGGGTTGTCGTCTTTCCAGAAGTCCTTGACCATTCTGACCTTGTCGAAGGCAACGTTGACCGGCTTGCCAGCGCGTTCCTCAACGCGTCGGATGTCGATGTCCTGAACGATGTCCCGCTCCTTCGCATCGATCGTGATGCTGCCGCCGCGCGGACTATCGAAAGTCATCCCCGCGATGAGTTTGATCGCCTCGTCGGGGTTAAATCGCGGGCCGAGCTTGGCCACCACCTGATAGATAACGTGCATGCCGTCGTAGGTTGCGACCGTCGCAATATCAGGTATGGCGCCGGCGCCGAACATCGCAGTGAGATCGGCACGCATCTTCTTGTTCAGATCGCTCTCGTTGTTTTCTGTGTAATGCGCTGCAGAAACGATGCCGACCGCTGCCGGGCCATAGTCCGGCAGATAGAGTTCGGTGATCTCGTTAGTTGCCAACAGCTTGATGCCGGCCGGCTTGAGCGCTTCCGCCCAGGCCTTGACCATTCCGATTGATCCGGGCCCGGTCGGGGCCGAGATGAACAACGCATCCGGCTTTTTTTGCAATACGGCTTCGAACGCGGCCTTGAAGTCGGTCATTGCAAGGGGCGTGCGCATCCCACCTAGAATTTCTCCGCCGCCGGCCTTGAACGCCTTGGCGAAGTAAACTTCCGCGTCGATGCCGGCGGGAAAATCGGCCACTGCCGTCATCGCGGTCTTGATCCCGCTCTTGGCGGCCCATGCGCCGACCGGCACGGCGAGCTGCGGCAGCGTGAAACTGACACGCACGAAATACGGCGACTGGCGCGTAATGACGCTGGCGGCGGCATTGAACAGAATTGTCGGCATTTTCGCGTCGGTGACGGTTTGCGCCACGCCCGTCGCATTCGGCGACCACGGAAACCTGGCGATGAATTGAACCTTGTCCTGCTGGATCAAGTCCTCGACCAATTGCTTGGAGCGCGCCGGTTTCGGGCCCTCGTCGTCGCGATAGATGATTTCGATCTTGTTGCCGTTGACGGCATCACCGTGATGCTTCTGGTAAACGGCGATTGCCTGCTTGAACTGCTCGCCCCATCGCGCATAACCGCCCGAGAGCGTCGCAATCACGCCGACCTTTACCGTTTCCGCGCCGGCCGAACTGCCCAACCCGAGCGACAGTGCAATCGCGGCCATACTTGCGATACGGTTTCTCATGGCGATCCCCCTTGCGGTGCCGCGCGCCGGCGGCCTTCTCCGCGCTTTTCTGGTCCCGGCAGCCTGTGATTGCCTGCGCGACCCGATCATATTAGAGCGCACCCGAGGCGATGCCACAATCAGCAATCGCCGCGGCATTGTCGGCGCGAGGAAACGCCATGGCCACCGACGCGGTACAAGAGTTCGACTACATCGTTGTCGGCGCCGGTTCGGCGGGCTGCATTCTCGCCAACCGTCTCACGGCTGACGCCGCGACGCGCGTGCTCCTGCTCGAGGCCGGCGGCGAAGGCCGAACGATCTGGATGAAAATCCCGTTCGGCTATACGAGGACCGTCGGCAACCCCGCCTACGACTGGTGTTTCGAGACCGCGCCCGAGCCGGAATTGCACGGCCGCAAGATCGCCCACCCGCGCGGCAAGGCGCTCGGCGGCTCCTCGGCGATCAACGGGCTGTTTCAGGTGCGCGGCCAGGCTGGCGATTTCGACCACTGGCGGCAGCTCGGCCTCGAAGGCTGGGGCTGGGAAACAGTGCTGCCCTATTTCAAGAAGCACGAGGACTTTAGGCCCGGCGCCAACGAATTTCATGGCAGCGGCGGCGAGCTCGGCGTCGAACGCCAGTCCACCTGGTGGCCGATCCTCGATGTGATCAAGCGTGCCGCGCGGCAGGAGGGCGTCCCGGAGCTCGACGACTTCAACACCGGCGACAACGAAGGCGTCGGGCCCTATCACGTCATCGTCCGCAACGGGGTGCGTTCTTCGACCGCGCGCGCGTTTCTCGCGCCGGTGCGTTCGCGCGCGAACCTGAAAGTCGAAACCGAAGCACACACGCAACGCCTGTTGTTCAACGGACGCCGCGCTGTCGGCGTGGAATATCGCCGGGGTACCGACCTCATCACTGCGCGCGCGGCGCGCGAGGTGATCGTGTGCACGGGCGCGATCAAGACGCCGCAGTTGTTGCAGCTTTCGGGCGTCGGGCCGGCGGCGCTTCTGGCCAGTCATGGAATTCCGGTCGTATTGGACAAGCCGGGCGTCGGCGAAAACTTGCAAGATCATTTGCAGATGATGCTGACGTACCGGCTTGAAGGCACCTCGACATTCAATCAGGACTATAATTCGTTGACTGGGAAGCTTGGCATTGCGCTCAAATACGCACTGTTCCGGTCAGGACCGATGGCGACTGGCCCTTCGCCACTCGGCATTTTCATGCGCTCAGATTCGCGGCACGACCGCGCCAATATCTGTTTTGTGGTGTTGCCGTTTTCTCGCACGGCAGCGGGGATGAAAAGCACGTTTCACAAGTTTCCTGGTCTCAGCATGACGGTTTACGATTGTCGCCCGACAAGCCGGGGTACCATCAGGCTGCGCAACGCCGACGCCAACGCCCAACCTGAAATGCTGTTCAACTATCTGTCGACCGAAGATGATCGGCGCGTCGCGATCGACGCCATGAAGATCACGCGGCGGATCATGGGCCGCCCGGTGCTTACACCGTATAAGCCGACCGAACTGCGGCCCGGCCGCGAAGCAAGCAGCGACGACGATTCGCTGCTCGAGGCGTTCCGGCAATATTCGACCACGATATTCCACCCGGTGGGGACGGCGAAGATGGGACGGCGCGAAGACCCTCTGGCGGTCGTCGACGCGCGCCTCAAGGTTATCGGTCTCGATGCGTTGCGCGTTATCGACGCCTCGGTGATGCCGACGATCACCTCGGGCAACACCAACGCCCCGACCATGATGATCGCCGAGAAGGGCGCAACGATGATCCTGGAGGATGCCCGCGTGGGCTGACGCAGCCCTTCATGGCGGGAAAAGCGATTGCGTGCGCAACCCTATTTTGCGACGTTGAAGGCCGCTTCGGCCTTGTCCGATTGCCGAAATCGAGCCTGACATGAACAGCGCATGTGTGGAGGATCAATGGCCGAATCGGTAGCCACCGACACCAAGATCGTCAGGCGCCAGAACTCTGGCCCGCAGGGTGTCAGCGGAGACATCTGTGTCGTGGGTGCGGGCTCGGCCGGCGTGTCGGCGGCCCTTGAGGCGGCGAAACTTGGCCGCAAGGTGGTGCTGGTCGACGGCCTGCCGACATTGGGCGGCCAGATGGTCAATTCCATCATCGGCACGTTCTGCGGGCTGTTCGCCAACGGCACCCACGGCACCCAGTTCACCTATGGCATGGCCGAAGACATCCTGCGCGACCTTGAAAAAGTACCTGAGCAAATCTACCGCCGGCATGGCCCGGTCACGACCGTCGTCTATTACGACGAGATCGCGCTCGGACGCTGGGTCGAGGAAGCCGTGCGCAAGGCCGGCATCACCGTCGTTCTTGGCGC
>JBGPOB010000219.1:0-6448 GCA_041487815.1 Xanthobacteraceae bacterium
AGAGCATTCGTCACATCATCCGCAAAAACGTTCTCCTCGATGCGATCCCATACGTTGAATAAAAAATATCCTCCGGGCTTCAGGACTCGCTTTGCTTCACGGTAGCCCGATATGCGGTCGGGAAAGAACATCGCGCCAAACTGGCAACAAACGAGATCGAAGGCCGCATCTTCAAACGGGAGCGCCAGAGCATCCGCTTGGCGCCATTTGATGCGTCTGTCGGGAGCTTGTCGCGAAGCGGCGTAGTCGAGCATCGGCTGATTGAGGTCGGTTACGATATAGCTTGCGCCCAGGGCTAGTCTTGGCGCCAACGCGCGGGTGACAACCCCGCTGCCCGCGGCGGTTTCCAAAACGGCGCTTGGCGACAAGGACGCCGCTCGTTGTGCAATATCTGCGGCGAACGGCTCGAAAATCAACGGCACCATATAGCGGTCGTAGTTTTCCGGAATCGAGCCACCGAACACCTTATCAGTTTCCGACATTGCTTATCAGCCGTCGCCCATTTGATAGCACTAGCATATAATTGCCCGCTTCGGGCCGAAATGACAAGACCGAGCAGGAGCAGGACACAGCTGCCCTTCCGCCAGGAGCGGACTATCTACATCTACCGGAAACCACCTCTGTCGATGACCGCCATAGAGGGAGACAACCGAGCTAGTCCGGAGGCAAGCTGAACGGTGTCCGTGGCAGCGCATCGGCAGCGCCCGCGGCAAGAACTCGTAGGGTGGCGATTGCGTCCTGTCGCGCAGGCGACCTAACTCGCTTCGAAAGTGAATAGCGCTGAATTTGTGATGTACATTCCAGCGATGGTGGGCCCGGCAGGACTCGAACCTGCAACCAAGCGGTTATGAGCCGCTGGCTCTAACCATTGAGCTACGGGCCCATGCCGACCGTAGCATTGTTACCGGGGCTGGCGGCAATTGGGCAATCGTGAGTGGGGATCGCGGATCGGTAAGGTCTGGCGGCGGATTCACGAATCTCCGCGACTCTGTTATACGCGCGATTCGCCACGCGTGAGCAGGGACGCTGCAGCATGCCGACCGCAAACCGTTGGATTCTCCATTATGCTTCCTAGGCTCAGATTTGTCATTGCGGCCGTCGTCATTGCGATATTGCCGATGGTATTCGTGGGAACCGGCTTTGTTACCAGCGGGCACAATAACTCGGTAGCCGAATTTCCCCGCACCAATCAGGCCGTTGCACTCGGAACGCCGGAAAGCCGGGAATCGCGCCAATTTCAGGCCTTGGCGTTTGCCCGCCGCGCCGGCGAACTCAATCGCCTGCGCGATATGGCGAGTGCCCCGCTTTCCAACTGGGTTACCGAGCCCGCGGGTGCTGATCACGATCGTCAACCGACAGCCGCGCCCTCGTGCGTCATGCCGGATTGGCAGGTCGGCGCCGGTATGCTGATTGGGACCGCGGACATTGTCCCCGAACAATTCACCATGATCGCGCATGTAACAACCGAGTCAGGCGAACGAGCACCGGAGGCGGGCGCACCGTTGCGGACACAGATCGCTGCCCTGCCGGGCGTTGAGCCAAAATCGCACGCGACCACCCTGGACACTGGGCAGCAGATCGGTGTTCCGCTTCCACAAGCGCGTCCAAAAGCTCAGGTGCGTACGAAGCTGACCCAACGCCGGCGCGCGCGGCCGCTGGTGCGCGCGCGACCGCGCCCGCAGTATCCAAGCGCCACCCAGCCGGACTTTGGTCCATTCGGGTGGCTGTTCGGAATAGGATCCGATGCGAAAATCAGCGCAGTACTTGGGCAGCAACGTACCTTTTGATCCGAAGTCGGAATTTGGAAACTGGCGGACGGCCCGTCGCCGATTTGGCGCGCTTACCGCTGGCGACCGCTGGTGTCTCGAATCTGAAGTTCGCATTAATTCGCAACACTCGCGTCGGCGAACTTCGGATTCGAAAGGACACTAGCAAATCAATAGTTCTAGTGTGGTTTTGGTTCAGAAGTTCCCTTGACGGACTCGCGGCTACAATGAAGGGAACTTCTGAACCACCACACGAGAGTGTGATCAACTCGAATTGAATCGGATTGCCTTACTAACATATTGATTTGGGGTGTGATCTTGTCCGACCTTGCTTCGCCCGCCAAAGCGGGCTTCGCGAAGGCGGGAAAGTCTGCAACTTTTCGGGATCGCACCCTAGTTGCGCAATGCTGCATTGCAGCGCTGCAGCATTTTCGCTCCTCCCCATTGGGGAATCGGTCCATATTTTTCAAACTTGGGGGGCGGGCTTTCGGGCGCGAGCCGAGCATGACCCATTTCGCAAAGTCAAACTACGCCAGCCGCGTCGGGGGGATTGCGCGCGGACTGGTATGGGGTGCATTGGGTATCTGCGTGGCAGCCGCAACGATTTACGACATCGGCCACTGGATAACTGTCTGGTAGGCGACGCGGAACGCGATCGCGCAGGCGCATTGGCGCGTGCGACTTGAGACACGCACGAACAAAATCTCCATACCCGACTTTATGACTTGATGTCTTCGGTTCGAGGACTGTCGCGCCTGAGATTTTGCAGATAGTCGCGCGCGAGCAGTTCGAAATTCATGGCACGGTGTGTCGCCCCGGCAGTCGCGTCGCGAAAGACGACGCTCAACGGGTGCCGATCGAAAATCCAGCCCGAGCCGACGACAGCGCACAGTCGGTCGACGGCGCCGCGCGCGAGGCGCACCATGTAGGCGGCCATCATGCGGTTTTTCTGCACGTCCAAAGGGCTGATGACGTCTCCGCCGGCGAGACGCGTAACGGCACGCTGGGTATAGGTTTCAAAGATGAGCCGGATCGTCTCGATGTCAGCGCTGGTTTCGGCGAGGCAACGCTGCAGCGTATCGAGTTCGTGAGGCTGACGACCGTCCGCGATCCGCGCATTCAACAAGTCGAGCACAAGCTCAAACGCACGTTCCGCGAGGCCAACCAGAACGGGCGACAGGGAAAACGCCGTCAGATAGCGGCGCGGCGAGCGGCAGGTCGGATAGTCGGGATGAACGGTGAGGCCGGGGCCGGTACCATCGAGCATCTCCCGCTGCGAAATCGACCGGCGTTCGGGAACGAACACATTTTCCGCCGTCAGCGTCTTGCTGCCAGTGCCAGCAAGCCCGAGCACCCACCAGTCGTCGAATTCCTGCAGTTCGGATCGGCGGACCAGAAACTGCCGGATTTCGCCCGCAGCTCCCGCACCGGTCGGCGCCGTCAGCATTGCCCACTGCGCATGGTCCGATCCGCTGACGAATCGCCAATGGCCGCTCAACCTGTATCCACCGGCGGCCGTTTCGGCCTGACCCGATGGATCCACGGCGGCACAACCGAGCGCGGATGGCTGCTCGCCCCACACCTCTTCCTGGCCTTGCTCGGGAAACATCGCGATCACCCAGCCAAGTTCGCCGACAACCGCGTAGACCCAGGCGCTCGACGCGCAACCGTGCGCAAGCTCGCGCACAAGATTTGCGAACACAGCGAAGTCCAACTGCAGTCCGCCAAACCGCCTGGGCTGGAGCACGCGGAAAAATCCTGCGCGCTGAAAGTCATCAATGGTTTCGGCTGGAATGCGCCGCTCGGCCGAGGTGCGCATCGAACGCTCACGCAACACCGGCAGCAGGGCGCGAGCGAGCCCCAGCAGATCGGTTTTCTCGCCCGTACGCGCGCCGACAACATCTGGCTGTACGGTGGGCAAGTTTTGCTCCGCTAGCCGCGCGAGGCCAGAAATCGTTCGAGCGTCATCGGCGTTTCGGCAAGCTTCGGCGGCCGCACGGCGACGCCGGCAAATTCGGTGGCGTCATCCACCCAGCTGCGTTGCGGCGGCAACCCCCAGATTTCTTTACGCAGCCTACTGTCGACGTCCCAGCGTACCGGCTCACATTCGACGTCCATGACCTGATAATGGGTCGTAAACAGCTCGATCCGATGACCGTCGGGATCGCGGAAATAGACGAACTGCGCGTGACCCGGCCCGTGCCGTCCCGGCCCACGCTCGACGACGTTTCCGAAGCCAAGGATCCCCGCCACGTCGCATGCACGCATCAACGTCGCCGCATCGATGCTGGTGTAGGCAAAATGATGAAGGCGTGGGCCGCGCCCGCTGAAAAAGACGATATCGTGCGGATTGCCCTTGCGTTGCAGAAATACACCCGCAAGGTCGTCGCTGTGGTCGGCGACGATGTATTCCGACAGCCGGAAGCCCTGAGTCATGTAGAATTCGCACGCGGATTGCACGTCCGGCACGAGAATTTGATAGTGGTCGAGGCGGTGGGCACAGCCGCCCTTGAATTGCGGAAACGCCGTCACCAGCCGCGGCATCACAGCCATGGTCGCGCAAAGTTCGAGCGGAACACCAAGACCGTCGGTGACGTGGAGCGTGCGGCCCTGGAATGGAACGTCAACCCATCGGGTGGTCAGACCGGCGTTCCGATAGAACACGTCGGCCGCGTCGAGATCTTTCTCGGTAAATACGCGCATGCCGACGCGCAAGCATTGCGGCGCGCCCCTCGCCTGCTTGAGCACGAGGCTATGATGGCAGGCCTCCTCCAGCCCGCGCAGATAGATCGCGTCCTTGTCGCTATCGCTCACAACCAGACCCACGAGTTCGGTGTAGAAATGCCGGCTCGCGCCAAGATCCTTGACGGTCATGACGACATGGCTCGCGCGCGTGATGTTGAAGGCCGGATGAAAGACAGGCGCCGGAATATGCATGACGTGTCACACCGTTGGATGCGCGTAGCGGACGCCAGGACGGCCAATCATGGACGCATCAAAGGCGCGCGCAAGCGATTCTAGTGGCGGTGGCGCATGGTGCCACGCCTAAAAACATGATGAACTGGCGTCGGAAACCGGTACCTCGTCGCCGCAGCATGTGACTCCATGTCCCGCGCACACCTGACATCGACGCCACAATCGGTGCACTGGGGCTACTTTGACGCGAAGCTTGCGCCCGCGCTGACAATCGACAGCGGCGGCGAAGTGACGATTGCAACCGTGTCAGGCGGACCCGAGGCCATGCCCCCGCCGCCACTTGTCGTCCCGCCAGAACTTCCTGCAATCCATCGCGAGGTCACGCGAAAAATCGTTCCGGGTCATATTTGTACCGGGCCCGTCGCAATACGCGGCGCGAAAGCCGGACAAGTACTGCAGGTCGATATCCTTGCGATCGAGCCGGCGTTTGACTGGGGCTACAACCTCGTGCGGCCGCTGGCCGGCGCGCTGCCGCAGGACTTTTCCGAAACCCGGCTCATCCACATTTCCCTTGATCGCGCGCGCAAGTGCTGGCGCTTGCCGTGGGGCCAGGAAGTGCCGCTCCGGCCGTTCTTCGGCGTCATGGGCACCGCACCGCCGGGCAACTGGGGCGTCATTTCGACGCTGCCGCCGCGCCAGAACGGCGGCAACCTCGACAACAAGGAACTGGTCGCCGGCACGACGCTCTATCTCCCGATTTTTACCGACGGAGCGCTGTTCTCCTGCGGCGACGGCCATGGTGTGCAGGGCGACGGCGAAGTGTGCATCACGGCGGTCGAGACGGGTCTGATCGGAACTTTTCGCCTGACTGCGCGCGACGACATGAAGCTTGAATGGCCGATGGCGGAGACGCCGACCCATATGATCACCATGGCGTTCGATCCCGACCTTGATGACTGCGTGGTCATCGCGCTGCGCCAGATGCTGGACTTGATTTGCGCTCGCGCCGGGATCGACCGCTATCAGGCCTATACGCTTGCAAGCCTTGCCGCCGATCTGCGCGTGACACAGGTCGTCAATGGCAACAAGGGCATCCACGTAATGCTCGAAAAGAAGTATCTTGCGCGCTGATTGCCCTGCACCGCGCGTTCGGCGTTGGGCATCGCAGGCTTGCGACTCGCGGAGACAGACATGAGCTCAAATAAGGTCGCGCTTCTCATTTGCGCCGGAGCGTTCACTACGCTGTTGACATTGCCCGCGCGCGCCGACGCCATCGACGGCGATTGGTGCCGCTCCGATGGCAAGCGCATGGCGATCCATGGCCCGGACATCACCACGCCGGGCGGCAAGCAAATTCGCGGCGACTACACTCGCCATAGCTTCTCCTATGTCATTCCCGCGGGCGAGGCAGGCGCCGGCGAAACCGTGCAAATCATCTTGCGCAACGAATTCCTCGCGCATGCGCGTCAAGGCACCGGCGACGCGCCGGTACAGGAGTGGAAACGCTGCTCCGCGACCATCAGCTAAGAGAACTTAAGCCGAGCGGTACACTTAATTTGTCGACGGCCGAGCCGATCGATGAAATTTTGCGGCCAACTTACATTCCGGCGCCGTAGACACCGGCCCGCCGTCAGCAAATGCGTCAACTACAAAATTGGATGAAACTCTTGCGAAATGCGCCTAGTGTGGCGCCAGCGCGGCAGGACAATTCGCGCACCGGGAGTTGGCGATGGCAAAAGGGTATTGGGTTGTCATGTATCGTTCGG
>JBGPOB010000220.1:0-6353 GCA_041487815.1 Xanthobacteraceae bacterium
GCCGGTTGCGCGTGCAGCGATTGCGTAATCGCCGCCGACGCCTGCGCCAGACCTTGGCGGCGTTCGCGTCCGCTATACGTCGCCTTGGTGTCGCGCCGGCGGTCGGGACCAAAGAAATCACGTGTGCGCAGGAATGGCCGCGGATTGAGTACGACATTGGCGATGCGCTGGTAGAGACCCTTCGCGGACACGGGCTTGGCCAAGATCTCGGTAACACCGGCATTTCGCGCAGCCATTATGCGGTGCTGCTCGGTGTGGCCGGTGATCAGGATGATCGGGACGCACGGATTGATCATGGCATCGGGCTGACGGATCATCTGCGTCAGCTCCAGCCCATCGAAAATCGGCATACTCCAGTCGAGGATGACAATATCGGGGGCATAATGGACATAGGCATCAAGACCGGTCGCTCCGTCCGGCGCTTCATGCACGTTGCGCGCGCCGAAGCCATGCAGCAGGGTCCGCAGAATTTGGCGCATGTGCGTATTGTCGTCGATGACAAGAAAGCTGAGGCGACTGAAATCAACGCCGTCCATTGCCGCGATCTCAACACGGCCACCACGGCCGCAGCGACCGATAACCTAGCGCTCTGGCGTGAATACGCGACAAAGGCTGTCTGAAAAGTTGTTATAAAATCAATAATTTATGTACGTTCCGAGGAAACCATGCCAGCGACCCAGCGACGCGGGTTTTCCAGCCGGCGCCTATGAAGCCGGCAGGCACGCGCAGCGGCGGACATCCCCGCCAATACACGTAAGCCCATTTTGGTTGCCTATAGCGAATTCAGGCCGTTAAGCACACGCCACTCCCACTAAGCGATCAATCGAATTGATCATGGGCATCATCCAGTCCTCGGGCTTCCATTAAAATGCAACGCAGTATTGATCGCATTCTCACGTCCCATGGCGGCAGTCTCATTCGTCCGCCGGTGCTCCTTGAATTTCTTTCCGCCAGGCAGGCCGGCAAGCCGGTCGACGAAGCCGCGTACAACAAATGCCTCACCGAATCCGTTGCCGACATCGTGCGTCAACAGGCGGAAACTGGCGTCGATATCGTCAGCGACGGCGAATTTGGAAAGTCGATCAGCTGGTCGCAATACGCGCTTGAGCGGCTTTCCGGATTCGAACGTCGTCTCCTACCGCCCGGCGGCAAGAATCCATGGGCGCGCGGCGCCGACCGCGAGAAGTTCATGGAGTTTTATGCAGATCTCGACGCGCGCGAGACCCCAGCGACGATTTCTGAATCGGTTTGCGTGGGTGCTATCAAATACACGGGGCAGGCCGCGCTCAAGCGCGACATCGACAACTTCAAGTCGGCTTTGGCGAAAAAAAACGTTGTCGAGGGGTTTCTTCCAGTGGCGGCGCCTGCGAGCGTCATTCCGGATCGCAAGAACGAATATTATCCGAACGACGAGGCCTGCCAGCAGGCGATCGCGGAAGCGATGCGCACCGAATATCGCATGATCGTCAACGCAGGTCTGCTCGTGCAGCTCGACGATGCGCGCGCGGCCGTGACCTACGACCGCATGGTGCCGCTGAAATCATTCTCTGATTATCTGGCATGGTTCGAAATGCAAATCGACCTGATCAATCACGCGCTCGAAGGCATCCCGGAGGACAAGGTCCGCTATCACATCTGCTGGGGCAGCTGGCCGGGGCCGCATACGACCGACGTGCCGCTTAAGGACATCGTTCATCTCGTTTTGAAGGTGAAGGCGGGGGCCTACGTGATCGAAGGCGCCAGTCCGCGCCACGAGCACGAATGGTGCGTCTGGAACACTGCAAAGCTGCCACCCGGCAAGATTCTGGTGCCCGGAGTCATCAGCCACGCGACCAACGTGGTCGAGCATCCCGAGCTTGTCGCCGAACGCATCGTCAGGCTTGCCAAGATCGTCGGCCGCGAAAACCTCATCGCCGGCACCGACTGCGGCTTCGCGCAAGGACCGTTCGTGCGGCGGGTTCATCCCTCGATCATGTGGGCCAAGCTCAAGGCGATCGCCGACGGCGCGAAATTGGCGACCGCGGAACTGTGGGGGCGTTAGCGCACGACAAGCAAAAGTGGATGCGAATTTGCGCATGCAATCTAAGCTTGCTCAGATTGCGTGAAGCCGTCCGCGCTCGTGCGTTAATATCCGAACTGCTCCCGCAAAATCCGCTCGTCGAGGCTGTGGTCCGGATCGAACAGCAGATCGATCGCAATATGATGATCCATCTCGATCTCGACCACACGTACGTCTCGTACTTCGTCGTGATCGGCGACGGCGGCGACCGGCCGCTTCTGCGCATCGATCACTTCGATCGTGACCTGCGCCTTGTTGGGCAGGAGCGCGCCGCGCCAGCGCCGCGGCCGGAACGGGCTGATCGGCGTCAGCGCCAACAATGGCGCTCCAATCGGGATGATGGGCCCCTGCACCGACAGATTGTAGGCGGTGGAGCCGGCGGGCGTTGCCACCAGCACGCCGTCGGCAATCAGTTCGGCAAGCCGCTCCTTGCCGTCGACTAGAATGCGCAGCCGCGCGGCCTGATGGGTCTCGCGATAGATCGATACTTCGTTAATCGCGCGATATTCCTGGCGCCGTCCGGCGGCATCGGTGGTGCGCATGCACAGAGGATGAATGACGGTCCTTTGGGCGGCGGCCAGTCGGGCAGGCAGGTCGTCGGCGCTGAACTCGTTCATCAGGAACCCGACGGTTCCGCGATGCATGCCGTAGATCGGCTTGCCTGCCGTCATGAACTTGTGCAGGGTTTGCAACATCAGACCGTCACCGCCGAGCGCGACGATCACATCGGCATTGGCCGGCGCCGTATTGCCGTAGCGTGCCGTCAGTGCCGCATGTGCGGCCTCGGCTTCCGGCGTCGAACTCGCGATAAACGCGATCCTTTCCAGCGGGCGGGGAGGGGTCATGCGCGCGGCAGCACAATGGCCCGTATAGGGAGCGATATGGAGCGCATTGTCTTCGTCTATACGACTTATCCTTCCGTTGTCGAGGCGGAGGCGGCCGGCCGGCGGCTCGTCGAGCAAAAGCTTGCCGCTTGCGTTAACATCCTGCCGGGCATGATCTCGATCTACCGCTGGGAGGGCGCGCTGGAGCGGGCCACGGAGGCGGTCATGATCATCAAGACGCGGGCCGCGCTCGCGGAGGCCGTGCGCGGCGCCGTCAAGGAAATGCACTCGTATTCCACACCGGCGATCCTGACGATTCCAATTGAGAGCGTCGACGAAGCCTATCTTAAATGGCTGGTCGCTGAGACCGAACTCCGCGCGTGATGAACGCGGCCTAAGACGCAGGCCTTAATAGGCGACAGTACCTTCGATCACGCCCTTTAGCTCGGTGTACTCGCGGCATTCGGTTCCGCAGATCGTGCGCAGTTTTTCGAGATAGTCGCTGGCTTTCAACAGATTGCCCTGCTCGGCATGCCACATGCCGTAGTAGGACCAGGTGCGTGCGTGGTTGGGGTCGGCGGCCAGCGCGCGTTCGTACCAATATTTCGAATCGTCGTAGCGGCCGAGCTTGCGGCTGGAATAACCGATCAGGTTGGCGACATCAGCAAGCTCGTCGTGGTGCAGGCTGCGCAGCCGTGCGATGCCAGCCGCGTAGTCGTGGTCGACGTAAATGAGTTGGTAGGCGGCACTGAAGCCTTTATCGAAATCGCGCTGCGATTGCTGCTGTTTCTTGGCTGCCTTTTTCTGCTTCTTCTTCGCGGCAGGGGTCGTCGCGTTGCCTTGCTTCGGTGGCGGATTTGAACTTGGCAGCGTCGGATTGGTCTCCGGCCCCATCGCGATTGCGGAAAGGGGCGCGACGACAGTGCATCCAAACATCGCGGCGACGAGCAGGATATCAAACCGGCGCAAGCGCATGGCAGTCTCCCTGTATCAGTCGTTGAGACCTGTTTCGTCCAATGGAAATCGCCGAGAACGATAGAACGAAACGGCGAACCTGTGCAGTACCGCCGGCCGGATCGCGCGGATTTGATAGCACCTACCGCGCGAACGGCGGTTGGCAGCCCGAATACTAACAATCGCCGGCCCAATTCATTCCACCAGGTCCTTCGCTGCAGCTCCTGCCGGCCCATCCGGCCGCGGCGACGATGCCTAGGCGTTCTTGCGGCGCCGCGCCGACATGCGGTCGCCACCAATGTGAACGGCGGATGAGCAGAGCATTGGCTTCCGTTCAACCCGATGAACGGCTGCGAACACCGCGCTTCAGAGCCGGTTCAGCGCAGGCTCGCTATCGTCGGCGCCAAGATCGTTCAATCGGTCCGGATTTCCGGTTCATCGTCGAACCGGCAACAAACAAAGGATGAGAAAAATGTTGAGGAAACTCGCTGTGGCGCTGCTGGCCGCTACGATTGTCACCGCTCCCGCGCTGGCGCGGGGAACTGCTGCGCCGGCTGCCACGCCGGCAAAAATCGCGGTAGCGGCTGGACCAGCCAAGGCCATCACCACGGTCAAGGCCGTCAAACACGTCAAGAAGAACAAGCGGCATACCCGCAGACACGCCAATGGCGTGAAGCATGTCAACCGCGGCGCGGTGCACGCGGGCGCCAAGCCGGCGGCCGGAACGCGCGCGAACTGAGTGCGCTCGCGCTCGTGCGAGGGCCGGCGGTGTCGCCGGCCCTCGTCGTTTCGATAGCGGCAGTTCTTGACTTCGCATTTCGGGCAAGAGAAGCTAGGCGTGCTTTGGTTCCCCGCGCGATCGGGGAGGAAAGAGGGAACACGGGAAGCAAATTCTTGCTCCGAGCAATGTTGTTCTGAGCAATGTTGCGCTGATCCGTGGCTGCCCCCGCAACTGTGAGCGGCGAGCCTGCGTCCAATTCGGCCACTGGGAAACTGGGAAGGCCGGACGTAAGCAACGACCCGCAAGCCAGGAGACCTGCCAGAGCAGTCACCCAACCGGTGGGCGGGGAGTCCATACGGAGCGGCTTACGCAGCGGTGACGCATAACCGATGTGAAGGCCGTGCGAGATACCTCCCACGACTTTCGGACAGTTGAACCACGCGACGGTGTGTGCCGTTGCGGAAGCCTGCGAATGCCGGACGTCGGCGGTTCACGTGTGTCCTTCGCATCAGATGTTTCACAGGCGCTCCGCTTTGCGGTCGCCGCTGCGAGGGTATGCGCGTCATGGATGGACATCACCGGCGAAGGCTGTCGCTGAAAACCTTTTGTCAACTGCAAGCGTTTGTGTCTTTTGGTGTTCTGGTTGCCGATCCGGCGCTGGCGCAAAAGGCCGAAGCGCTGCCGGAAATATCCGTCACATCGAGCCGTACCGGCGACGGGATCGTCGGCGCATCAACCTCGATCATCACTGCAGACCAGATCGCGAGGTCGCCGGGCGAATCGTTACAAGATGTGCTTGCGCGCGAGCCGGGCATTCAGACCTGGAGCACGTTCGGCGGCGTGAACGGCGTCGGCACGACGATCGACATGCGCGGCTTCGGCACCACAGCGGCATCGAATACGCTGGTGCTGATCAATGGCCGCAGGCTCACTGATATCGATATAGCGGGTGTCGATTTCAGCGCCATCCCCCGAAGCAGCATCGAGCGCATCGAAATTACCCGCGGCAATAGCGGGGCCGTGCTCTACGGCGACGGCGCCGTGGGTGGCGTCATCAATATCATCACCAAAACTGGCGTCGGTCTGCCGCCCTCCGCACGAATCCAGGGCGGATTTGGATCGTTCAATCAGATCGAAGGCAATGCTTCCGCCAGCGTGTCGAATGGGCCGTGGTCGGCGACGGCCTTCAGCAATGCGATCAACTCCGACGGCTATCGCGTAAATAACGCGCTACGCCAGCGGGATGCGGTCGGCGATTTCCGCTACACCGGCGATCAGGGTAGCGCCTATTTCAATATTTCCGTCGATGACCAGCATCTCGGCCTGCCAGGAGCACGCAGGGTCACGCTGACGTCGAGCGAACTGGTGACGGATCGGACCGGGGCCACAACTCCGACGGCCTTTGCGGAAAAACAGGGCATAAATCTCACCGGCGGCATCACTCGAAACGTTGCCGATGGATTTGAAGTCATCATCGACGGTGGAATGCGGCAAAAAAAACAGCAGGTGTTCTCGTCGTTATTCGGATTCAATACCTCGGACGATCGGATTTTGACGACGGCCTCAATCACGCCTCGCGTTATTATTCGGCGGGATTTGGTTGGACTACCATCCGAGGTGACAGCCGGGATCGATTTCTACGATTCGGCTCTGCGTGCCAACCGAAGCACGCTCCTCAGCGATCCGCCCATTCACCGCTACGACCTCACGCAACAAACCGTGAGCGCCTACTGGCAACAGACCGTCGGCGTAATGCCGAGTACGGACGTAGCGTACGGCGCGCGGCTGCAGAACA
>JBGPOB010000221.1:0-6316 GCA_041487815.1 Xanthobacteraceae bacterium
GGCGTTTCAGATTGCCGACGATCTGCTCGATGTGGAGGGCGACAGCGCGGCGCTCGGTAAGCGCGCGGGCAAGGATGCCGCCGCCGGCAAGGCGACGCTGGTATCGATCCTGGGCAAGGACGCCGCGCGCGATCGGCTTGCAGCGCTGATCGAAGAGGCCGATCTTGCCGTGCAGATATTTGGCGGCCGCGCGCATGTGTTGCGCACCATCGCGCGCTTTGTCGCCCATCGGAGTGCGTAGCCATCATGCCGGTCGAGAACCCTGAGCGCCAACGCAAGACGTCGCCGCCGCCGGCGATCCGGGTGGTGCGCAATCACGCCAGGCTCTTTTTGGGTGCGGCGGCGGGACTGGTGCTGTACGCCATCCTGCCGTCGCAGTTGCGAGCCTCGACGCGGCTGCTGACGGCGTGGGATTTCGGCGCGTTCATGTACCTCGTCCTTGCGACTGTTGAATTTACCCAGTTCGACTACGCGCGCGTGCGCACCCGCGCCGCGGCGCAAGACGAAGGCGCCATCGTGCTGCTGGCGATCGTGGTTGCCGCCGCGATAGCAAGCCTTGGCGCCGTCGTATTTGAACTTGGCCTCGCCCGCACGCTGGCGCCCGGCGCCGAAAGATGGATTTTCCTGCTGGTCGCTGTCACCATGCTGCTGTCATGGACATTAACCCATGTTGTCTTCGCCTTTCACTATGCGCACGAATTTTACCGCGCCCCACGCGATCCCGGGGCGGGTCTGGTTTTTCCGCAGGAGAACCGCCCCGATTACTGGGACTTCGTCTATTTCTCGTTTGTGATCGGCATGACATTTCAGGTCTCGGACGTGCAGGTGACCAGCAAGGCCTTGCGCCGCCTCGTCGTCGCGCACGGGATCGTCGCATTTTTCTTCAATGTCGCGATTCTGGCGCTGACGGTGAATATCGGCGCCAACATGATCTAGCGCGTGACCTCAAGTCGCAGACCCACTCACGTGCTCGATCGAATCCAGCAATTGGCGCGGCGACTTCTTTCCCGCAAAGACCATCTGCGTCTCGGCAATCAGGCCTTCGACCGCTTGCGCTCCGATGCGACGATCTGAAAACCGGTGCATTTTTCCGCGGATTTCGCGCAGCCCGAATGGCCGGCCGGGATCGCCCGGCACTTGCGTAACGACATGCTCGTGCACGGTCCCGCTGACATTGACGGCGACCCGCGCGGGCCACACCGCGGGATAGTCACCCATCAGCCGCTCATCGGCGGCCACCGTCACCTTTGCCATCAGTTCACGTACCGCCGCCGGCACATCGCCGGTTTGCGCGCTGTCATAGGCCGTATCGGGATCGAGCGCGGCGACGGCGATCTGATAAGGCACGCTCGTCAGCCGCGACAGGCGATCGCCTTCAACAATGCCATGATCGACCATGCGCAGGAACGGTGGCGGGATGGAGATATCGATCGATCCGATGCTAGCGATGTCGATGCCGCGTGCCATCATCTCAGTGAATGCCTGCGTTGCGGCCATGGTTTGGCGCGCCGCGCACCACGGTTTGAACGAGACTTCGTTGACGGCGAAGCGCGTCCCCAGGCCGGACGTTAACGCCGAGGGGTCCGGAACAATGTCATAGACGCCGGAGAAAAATTTTCCGTCCAGAATGCCGGTATCGGACGTGAAGCCGGACTTAGCCGCGAGCGCCGCAAGATAGCCATTGCGCGCGCAGGCGCCGATCGCGAGCCATCGTGATGACGTCGTCGCATGGTGGAGGCCGACGCCCGGCGGCGCCAGCGTAAGCGCCAGCGCCAGGGCATGGGCGGTTTGCCCGGCATTGAGGTCGGCAAGCCGCGCCGTCGCGGCAGCAGCGCCAAACCCGGTGGCAAAATAACTCGGCCAGATGCCGCGATAGAGCGCGGCCGGCCCATTGATGGCGATCCCGAGGCGGACCATCGCTTCATAGCCGCACACGATGGCCTCAGTGAGCACCGCCGGGGTGACGCCGGGCATCGATGCCGCGACCGACAACGTTGCCGGGATCACGATCGCACCCGGGGTGATCATGGCCGCGAGGTGGATGTCGTCGACTTCGGTCAGCCGCACCAGCGCGCAGTTGATCATGACTTCGCGCGCCGGCGCCGCCCCGCCCGCACGGCGCTGCTCGTCGCGGAATACCCGCAGCGCCTTCGCCTCGCCAACACCGGAGCCTGCGACCCAGGCGCCGACCGTATCGATCGCGTGCAGCACGGCCGCGTCATGCAGCCCGCCCGTCACGGCGCCGCGCACGCCGTCCGCGATGAAGGCGCCAAGTGTCTCTAGCGACGTCATGCGCCCGACTGCGCGCCGGATCGCGAAGCCCGCAATTTCCGGCGCAGGCTCTGCGTCGCCGCGCCATCGACCAAGAGTGCGCGATCGAGGACGACGCCGTATTGGTCGCGCGCGGCTTCGAGCGAGACCAACTCCTCCAGGACATCCGCGCGTACCTTCTCGGGCTCGCGCTCGAACGGATCGCCCCAGCCGCCACCGCCGCCGGTACGGACGATCACTTCCGATTGCGGCGGTACGATCCGGCGGGTGCCGAACGCCACCTGGAAATCGTTTTCGCCCGGCTGCTTCAGAAAATACTCGCTGTAGTCGGCATCGCGTCCGCCGTTGAGACCCCAGGGTGGGCATTTCGAGCGCCGTGTCTGGTCAAAATTCCAGCGGCCTTCGACCAGATTGCGCACGCGCACATCGAGCCCGAAGCCGCCGCGATGCTTTCCCGCGCCGGCCGAGTCGGTGCGCATTTCGCGCGCTTCGATCAATACCGGACATTTGAGCTCGATCGATTCGATCGGGCCGTTGCGGACGTCGCCCTGGCACACCGACACCGTCGCGGATTCACCGTCTTCATGCGGCCGCCCGCCCCAGCCGCCACCTTCGATGCTCTGGATCACGAAGCGGCGCTTGGTCTTCGGATCAACACCGAAAAATACGACCGTACCGCCCAGTAGCCCGTGGTGCCCCGCTGGCACGCGGTCGGGCATCGCCGGCGCCAGCGCCCGCACGATGCAATCCACCACCGTCGGCACAATCGAACTCCACGACGCCATCGGCGCCGGAAAGCGCGCCATCATGATGTTGCCTTCCGGAATGACGACCTTGCAGGCGCGAAACGAGCCTTCGTTGACCGGTTCAAGCGGACCGGTGAGCGCCTTGTAGGCAACGCGCGCGCCGGCGTAGGTGCGCGAGTTGATGCCGGCCTTGCGCTCGGCAGAGCAGCCGGAGAGGTCGATCGTCATGTCGCTGCCGGCGACGGTCACCTTGACGTGGATCGGGATCAGCACCCCCTTTTCGATTCCGTCGTCATCGATCGTTGCCGCGGCCTCGTAGACGCCGTCGGGCAACTTAGCGACCACGTTGCGGCATTTTTGCTCGGTCTCGTCGAAAATGCGCGAGATAGCTGCAAGCATGGTGCCGCGGCTGTATTTGTCGAACAGTTCGTCCATGCGCCGCTCGGCAAGGCGGCAGGCCGCCATCTGCGATTTCATGTCGCCAAGCGAGGATTCCGGAAAACGGATGTTGTCCTTGATGACACGGTAGAGGGTCTCATCCAGTTCTCCGGCCCGGTAGATTTTCAATTGGTCGAGCTGCAAGCCCTCGAGCCAAGGGTCGGCGACGGACGCGCCGGCGCCGAAGCCGGTGGATGAGCCGCCGATGTCGATCCAGTGCGCGCGCACCATGGCGAACATCAACAGCTCGCCCTTGTAGAAATAGGGCGTGTAGATGACGATGTTGTTGAGGTGCTGACCCGCCACGGCCTGATGATTGGTGATGATGACGTCGCCTGGCTTGTAGCCGTCCTTGCCATAGCGCTTCATGCCGTCGGTGATGATGATTCCAAGATCCGCCACGAAGTGGGAAACGCCGCCGACGTTTTGCGAGATCAGCTCGCCCTCGGTGTTGATCAGCGCCGTGCAATAGTCGCGCACCTCATAGATCATCATGTTGTAGGAAGTGCGCTGCAGATCGGCGGCCATCTCGTTGGCGACCGCCGGCAGCGCGTTGCGAATGACTTCCAATGTGACCGGATCGAGTGGCTTCGTCATTTCACGCCTCCCACATCGATGACCATTTCGCCCGATTCGACGACACGGCAAATATCGCCCTTAAACAGCACCGTGGTCGTGCCGTGTTCCTGGACGATCGCGGGACCCACGATCGTCGTGCCGTTCCCAAGCGCCGGACGATCGTAAACCGGGCACTCCGTCGGTCTGTGCGGATTGGAAAGGCAGACCTTGCGGTGGCGCGCCGGTTTAGCGGCGGCGCCGGACTTGGCGCTCGGAAAGCGCAAGCGCGGCCGCTGGCCGATGACCGCGAGGCGGATGTTGACCATTTCCACCGGCTCGTCGGGCGAGTGGTGCGAATAGCGATGCTGGTAGAGCGCGTCAAACGCGGCGCGCACGATCGCGCTGTCGCCGGCTTCGAGCTGGGCGAGTGTGACCGGCACCTGCAACGTGAATTCCTGGCCGACGTAACGCAAATCAAGGTGTATTTGCCGTTGCGCGTTCGCCGCATGGCGCAATGCCGTCGCCGCGTCGCGCACCATTTCCCGATAGACCTCAAGGAGCTCGGCGAAGTCGATGGTCGCAAGATCGCCGAAGTATGTCCGGATGAAATCGTGCCGCTCGTCGGCGAGCAGCATCCCGAGCGCCGAGAAATGCGACGGAAACAACGGCACAATGACTCGCGGAATATACAGCTCGCGCGCAATGGCGCTGATATGCAAGGGTCCGGCCCCGCCCGACGCAACAAGCGCAAAATCGCGCGGATCAAAGCCTTTTTCGACCGAGACCTCGCGCACCGCGAGCGACATTTTTGAGATCGCGATATCGAGGATCGCCTGCGCCGCCGCCGCCGTCTCCATCTTGAGCGGGCGAGCGATTTTATCCTCGATGCCGCGCGCGGCGCCCCCGGCGTCGAGCTTCATCTGGCCGCCGAGAAAATTGTCCGGGTCGAGCCGGCCGAGTACCACGTTGGCGTCGGTGATGGTCGGTTCGGTTCCGCCGCCGCGATAGCAAATCGGGCCAGGGTCCGCGCCCGCGCTCTGCGGTCCGACCTTGAGCGCGCCGATATCGTCGATCCAGGCGATGGAGCCGCCGCCGGCGCCGACTTCGACGACGTCGATCATCGGCAGCATCACCGGATGTCCCGACGCGTAACCGCCGACGTAATAGCCCGGCGCCATGGTGGTTGCGCCGTCGCGGATCAGGCTGGTCTTGGCGGTGGTGCCACCCATATCGAACGAAATGACGTTGGGAAAGCCAAGCGTTTGACCGACGCGCGCGGATGCGATGATGCCGCCGACCGGGCCCGATTCCATCATCGCGACGGGACGTTCGTTCGCGACTTCCGGCGTCATGGTGCCGCCATTCGAGCGCATGATCGACAGATCGCCGCGGAAGCCGACCGCTCCGAGATCGTCCTTGAGCGCCTTGACGTAGCCGCCGACCTTGGGGCCGATGTAGGCGTTGACGACGGTGGTCGAGATGCGTTCGAACTCACGGTACTCGCGCAGGATGTCGTGCGACAGCGACAGGTAGGCATTCGGCATCGCGCGGCGCACGATCTCGCCGGCGACGCGCTCGTGCTCCGGATTGACGTAGGAATGCAGGAAGCAGACCGCGACGGCCTCGACGCCCTCGGCTATCAGCATCTTGCAGGCGTCCTCGACCGAGGTGAGTTGCAGCGGTCGGTACACCTCGCCGCTCGCCATTAGCCGCTCCTCGACTTCGCGCGTCAGGCGGCGCGGGACGAGCGGCCGATGCTTGTGAAACAACAGATTATAGGCTTGCGGGCGATTGCCGCGGCCGATCGCGTAAACGTCACGCGTGCCCCGGGTCACGATGAGGCCGGTGGTCGCGCCCTTGCGCTCGATCAGCGTGTTGATCGCGATCGTCGAGCCATGAATCAATTCATCGATGGCGGCGGCGTCGAGCCCGCTCTTGCGAATGCAATCGATGATGCCGCGACCCAATTGCGCCGGAGTAGACAGGCTCTTGGCTTCAACAAAGCGATTGCTGCTTTCGTCAAAGCCAATCAGGTCGGTAAACGTTCCGCCGATATCAATCGCAACGACGATCATGCGGGCAGCTCGCAACGGTTCATTCTGGGCTCCGGCCGGCTACGGCCGCTGGCGGCGGGGCGCTAGCGCGTTTTCAGGTTGAGTGGACACCGGTCAACCGCCCGGAAGACGCGCCAACTTTAAGTTTAGAGCGCATTCGGACGCAAAACCGGAGTCCACTTTTGCTGAATGCGCTCTATGCGTCCATTCCGGGCGTGCGATGTCAAGCCGCTGGCGGCCGCGTGCGCA
>JBGPOB010000222.1:0-6314 GCA_041487815.1 Xanthobacteraceae bacterium
ATCGGAATAGACCCAATAGGGCACGCGCGTCAGCGTGTCGCCCGGCCATGCGCGCGCCGGGGTGTGGATGTTCATGGCGATGGCTCCTTGTTCTTGCGCTCGCTCATTCGATCACCTCGTCGGCGCGCAGCAGGAATGCTTCGGGAACGGTCAATCCCAGCGCCTTCGCGGCCTTGACGTTAATGAACAGCTCGAACTTGGTCGGCTGCTCGACCGGTAGATCGGCGGGCTTGGATCCTTTGAGAATCTTGTCGACGTAAGTCGCGGCGCGCCGGTGCATGTCAGCGTAGTTTGGCCCAAACGACATCAGACCGCCCGCTTCGACCAATTCGCGATACGCATACACCCCGGGTATGCGGTTTTGAGTGGCGAAGGCCATCAAACGCGCCCGGTTATGCAAGAAGACGCGATCCGCCAGTATCAAGAGCGCGCCAGGCCGTTCGCGGGCGATAGCGGCGAGCGCGCCTTCGATTTCTTCCGAGGCCCGTACTTCGACGGACTGCACCTTCATCCGCAACAGCTCGGCCGCAACGCGCGCCTGCTTCAATGAGGCAACGTGAAATGGATTCAGCGGGTTCGACAGAACGGCGACATGCGCGAGATTCGGAATCAATTCTCGCAGCAATTCCAACCGTTTCCCTTCCAGTTCCGGCGCGATTGAACTTAAACCGGTGATGTTCCCGCCAGGCCGAGCGAGACTCGCGACGATGCCCGTGCCGACGGGATCGCCGACCGCGACCATGACGAGAGGCACCGACGTAGTCGCCGCCTTGACGGCAAGCGTTGCCGGCGTTCCGGCGGTCACGATCACGTCGACGTTCCGGGCAATCAATTCGGCGACAAGCGCGGGAAACCGCTCATAGTTTCCCTCGGCCCATCGATACTCGATCGCGATGTTACGGCCCTCCTCGTAGCCGAGTTCGCGCAAGGCGTCGCGAAATGGCCCGACGAGATTGGATTCGAGGGCCGCCGTAGAGTTGCCCATGAATCCGATCCGATAGACTTGCCTCGCCTGCTGCTGCGCGCGCGCGGCGAGCGGCCACACCGCCGCGCCGCCGAGAGCCGCAATGAAATCGCGCCTTCTCATTCGAGTTTGATCCCCGCCACCTTGATCACTTTGGTCCACTTCTCCGCCTCCGCGCGCACGAAATCTGCGGTCGCCCGTGTCGTAGTACCGAGCGGCTCGCAGCCGTTTTCTCGAAATCGCGTTGCGATTTCGGATTGCTTAAGCGCCTCGTTAACGTCGGCGTTAAGCTTGTCGGCGATGGCCTGCGGCGTCTTTGGCGGCAGAAACGCTCCGACCCAGGTCGACGACACAAAATCCGGCAGCGTCTCGGCCATCGTCGGCATGTCGGGCAGCGACGCCATGCGTTTGTCGGTTGCGACCGCCAGCATTTTCAACCGGCCGCTTTTGACGAGCTGCAGCGAGGTGCCGAGATTGTCAAAAATAAAATCGATGTTGCCGGCCAGCATATCGGTCAGCGCCGGGCCGGAGCCGCGATACGGCACCGTCAGAAACTTGGTGCCCGTCACCATCTGGAACCACTCCGAGGTGAGATGCGAGGTCGAGCCGATGCCTTGGGTTGCGGCGATGAGCTTGCCCGGATTGGCGCGCGCATGCGCGATGAATTCGGCGAGCGTGTTGGCGGCAAGCTTCAGGCTGACGATCAGCGCCGTCGGAATCGTCGCCATGATCGCCACCGGCACGAACTCCGTCGGCACGAAGTTGAGCTTCGGATAGAGGCTCTGGTTGACGGTCATCGGCGACGGCGCGGTGACCAGCACGGTGTAGCCGTCGGGCTCGGCCTTGAACGCCGCCTCGGCGCCGATGTTGCCGGCCGCGCCCGGCTTGTTCTCGATCACGATCGGCTGGCCCCAGCGGCGCGTCAGCCAGTCCTGCATGATGCGCGGCAGGATGTCCGTGGTGCCGCCGGCGGGATAAGGCACGATCAATTTGACGGTGCGCGCGGGATAGGCTTGCGCCCAGGTATCGCGCGGCAGTGCCAGCGCGGCTGGCATCGTCACTGCCGCGCCCAGTAGTCGGCGCCGCGAGATATTGTGGCGCTGCAAAAACTTCATTTCGGCATCCCTTCGACTCATTGCCGGCGCTACTGCAATTGCACGCCGGCAGACTTGATGACCGCGCGCCAGCGCTCGACCTCACCGCGCATGTATTGTGCGGTGGCCTCCGGCGTTCCACCGACGATTTCAGCTGAGAGTTTGGCAAGTTTCGCCTGCACTTCGGAATCGCGGAGCGCTGCGTTGATGTCGGCGTTGATCTTGGCGATAACCACACCGGGAGTCTTCGGCGGCGCCACCACGGCGAACCATGCGACCGCTTCAAAACCGGGCAAGGTCTCGGCGATCGTCGGCGTGCCGGGTAATGAGGCGAGGCGCCGAGGCGCCGCCACCGCAATGAGCTTGAGTTTGCCGCCCTGCACCAGCGGCATCGACGCCCCGATATTGTCGAACATGAGATCGACATTGCCCGCCACCAGATCCTGCAGTGCCGGCGCCGACCCGCGATAGGGTATGTGCTGGACCTTCACGCCCGCCATCATCTGGAACATCTCAGATGTCAGATGTGACGTCGTGCCGTTGCCCTGCGTCGCCGACGTGAGCTTGCCGGGTTCGGCCTTGGCGCGCGCAATGACTTCGGCGACGGAATTCTGCGGTACCCTGTCCGGGTTGACGAGGAGTGCATTGGGCACGCGGCCCATGATAATGATCGGCACGAGCGATGCCGGATCAAATGCGAGCTTGGTATAGAGACTTTGGTTGATCACGAGCGGCGGCGGTGGCGCCGACAACAGCGTGTAGCCGTCGGGGTCGGCATTGGCGACGGCTTCGGCGCCAATGTTGCCGGCGGCGCCGGTACGGTTTTCGATGACGACGGGCTGATCCCATTTGCGGCTCAGCCAGTCGGCGATGATGCGCGGCATGGCATCGGCGGTACCGCCGGCGGGAAATGGCACGACGATCTTGACCGGCCGAGTTGGAAACTCCTCTGCCGACGCGGCCGGTACTGCGCCAAATACCAGCCCTGCAATGCACAGCATAAGACACGTGGCGAAAAGCCGGCGACATGTGGCATCCGCAGTCGGCATCATGGCGCCATTAGTCCCTTCGATCCTCGCCGCTTGGCGGCAGATTAATCTGCCGTGCCTGTGGACGCCAGTGCGCCGCGGTGTCTTGAATTGACTTCGCAATGCCGACACGACACGCTTTGCGCGCATTAAGAGAGAGATTCATTCGAGGAATTCGCCATGCACCCGCGCGCGCGACTGGAATTCTCCCCGATCGACCGCAGACCGCCGCTGAAGCTGCCCGGCGGCATTCGCCTGATCGTCTGGCCGGTACTCTCGCTCGAGGAATGGGACATGGCGCGGCCGATGGCGCGCATGGTGATCACGCCGCCGCAGGGGCAGCCGATGCAGCCCGACCACCCGAACTGGACCTGGCACGAATACGGCATGCGCGTCGGCTTCTGGCGGCTGAAGAAGTTGTTCGAACGGCTGAAGGTGACGCCGACGGTCGCGATCAACGCGCGCGTCTGCGAAACTTACGCTCCCGTGGTACGCGCGTGCATTGACGCCGGATGGGAGCTCAACGCCCATGGCTACGATCAGGTTCCGATGCACACGCTCGCGGATCAGGCGGCCTCGATCGAGAAGACGTTGGCGATCATCGAGAAATTTTCGGGCAAGCGTCCGCGCGGCTGGTTCGGCCCGGGCCTGACGCAGACATTCGACACGCTCGACCACCTTGCGGCGGCGGGGATCGAATACATCGGCGACTGGGTGCTCGACGAAGAGCCGGTCACGCTCAAGACCACGCACAAGCCCATCGTCGCCCTGCCCTACAATTTTGAATTGCACGATATCGTGTTGATGGCATTGCAGCACCAGACGTCGGACCAGATGTACAGGCGCGTCATCGATCATTTCGACGTGCTCTACGCGGAATCGGCCGAGCGCGCGAAAATCATGGCGGTGGCGATGCATCCCTATCTTTCGGGCGTGCCGCACCGCATCGGTTACGTGCAGCGGCTGTTCGAGGAAATCCTGTCGAAGCCCGGCGTCGCCTGCTGGGACGGCGTGAAGATTCTCGATTGGTATCTGTCGGTTCGCAAATGAGCTGGCGCGCAGACGAGTAAGTGCGTAGACGAGCGATTACGCCGACGCGTTCGGTGTGCAAATGAGCGAAAGAGCGTGCGGCGAGACTTGCCCGACCGCGCCTACTTTTGTTACCAACCCGCATGGCAACTTACACCAATCCGACCCGCTCGCTGGCGCTGCTGACCGGCCTGACGGCGGGCGTCCTGGCGGCACTCGTGCTGCTTGTCGTGCTCAACGAACGTGGCGTCCAGATCGTCGAGTTCTGGCGCGAGCACACCGAAACCTCGCGTCGTTTGCAGGCCTCGATGGCCTGGTGGGCGGTCGCGTTGATCGCATTCGTGGCCGGCGGCGTTGCGGCCAGACCGATCAGCCGCTTCCCGCCGCCCTGGCGCGCATTCCGGACGGTGCGATGGGTATTGGGGGCCGCGGCCGTTTTCGCGCTCGCCTATGTCGCGCATGGCGTCGCGCCCGCCGAAGGCGTCAGTCCCGCCGTCCAGTTGTTGGCTAGCTTGATTGCGCTCTGCCTGGCCGCGCCGATGGCCTTGTTTGGAGCTTTTTTCGCGGCCCGCCGCTGAGACGGACGCGTTTTTGCGCGCCATCGCAGTTCGCAATGGCGAATGCACCACCGAAACTGCATAATTGACGGGTATGGAATTGTCGAACTCAGCCACGCCGCGCGGAACAATTCCTGATCGGCTGGTGTTATCGAACGCAGAGGAGGCCCCCATGCGAACGCTCATTGCAACCTGCTGCCTGCTTGCCGGCGCTGCCCTTGCCGGGCCCGCGGGCGTGACCGCGCACGCTGGAACTCCGGGCATCGCCGCCGGCGCCCAATCGGCCGCACCACTCACCGACTTTTCGGCGGCCCGTCGCAAGCGGCACCCGCCGGTCGCAGCGCCGGTCGCGCCGGCCCCGCCTGCCTGGCACGGCGCCGATCCAAGCTATGGACCCGGCACGGCGCAGTTGCGCGAACTTCAGCGCCGGGGCATTTGCGTCATCGACGAGGGCTATGGCCGCTACCGCGCCTGCAACAACGAATAGGCCTGCCGTCGCTGGCCGCTGCAATGCACTCGCGATCGAGTGCGCCGACCTTTACGTGTGCCTGAGGCGATTTCCGAGCCAGCCGAAGATCCGTGACGCCATCACCACGAATGCCGTCAGCGATACGGCTTCGACGATGCTGCCGACGAATGTACTGGCGATCGTTTCGCGATCCTCGAATCCGACCAGCAGACCGAACACGATAGCCACAACGATGATCGCCACCACGAAGGGAACGATCACCAGGAGCCCGAGCAGAAAAATCCGCAACGCAAAGCCCTTGGTGTCCGCAATCGCGTTCACCAACGTGGCGCCGGGTGCATCGACCGCGATGGCGGGAAAAATGATCACGACGCGCAGTGCAAAGATAAGAACGATAATGCCGATCGCCGCCGTGAACACCGCGCGCACATCGTCGCCCAACGGTAGCGCGCGCGTCAGCAGCAGCGGGATGACGAAGCACGCCGTCAGCGCCAGCGTCCACCCGTAGAAACGCATGAAGCGCTCGCCGCCGAAGTTCGCGCGATAGCTCGGCGCGATCTCGTCGAGAACGATGAAGCGGTGAACCGCGACGATATAGGGAGTAAGAAACAGCGCCTGCACCGCGCAGATCAGCAGTGTGATGACCAGCGTATCGCCCGCTTCCTCCCCCCGGTCGCGCACCGCCATGAAGCTGATGACATCGCCAACGATGTTGACCGCGGCTGCAATCAGGAAAACATTGAACAGGACGTTGAGCGCGCGACCGGTATCGCGCCAGATCAGCCGGACGGCTTCGCGCAGCGGGGGAATTGCGCGCGAGGAAACGAGCGCAGGCGTGGAATCGGACATCGCGGTAACTCCTGCGGTTTCAAGGCTACCCACGGCCGCAACAAGCGGCGTCAACTTCGGCAACGCGTAGGCATTCTATTACCGTTTGATTGCGGCGCCGATAGGGTCGTTAGCGAGCGACGAGCGATGGCCACGACAGGCTTCGCGATCCAAAAGTTGATGACCGCGAACGACAGCGGCGCATGATCGGTTGGCCGGGCGGAGCGGCGTGCATCCGAAGGACTCGCGCGTCTGACCGCGCCCGTTGGAGTGCCGTATCCAGGGGCAGATTTAACGCGCGCGCCGGATCAGCGTATGCTCCGGCCAGACCGTCGCAGATCGACG
>JBGPOB010000223.1:0-6250 GCA_041487815.1 Xanthobacteraceae bacterium
GGCCAGAAGGGCTATCATGGCGTCGCGGTGATCTCGCGCATTCCCTTCGACGCCACCGCCATTCGCGCATTTTGCGGCAAGACCGATTCACGCCACCTGCGCGCGACGTTTGGCGAGCGCGCGGGCCTGCGCGAGCCTTTGACGCTGCACAATTTCTATGTGCCCGCCGGCGGCGACGAGCCCGACCCGAACATCAATCCGAAATTCGCGCACAAGCTCGCGTTCCTCGACGAAATGCGTGGCTGTGGGGAACTGCAACCGCTGCCAGGCGAGCGCGCGATCGTCGTCGGGGATCTCAACGTCGCACCGCTCGAACACGATGTCTGGAGCCATAAGGGGCTCTTGAAAGTCGTTTCGCACACGCCGATCGAGTGCGAAAAGCTTACGGCGGTGCAGTCCGGCGGCCACTGGATCGATGTTGCGCGCGCGCTGATCCCCGAACCGGAAAAAGTCTATACGTGGTGGAGCTACCGCGCGCCCGACTGGAATGCCGCCGACAAGGGCCGCCGGCTCGACCACATCTGGGTCAGCGGCGCGCTCGGCGACCGCTTCCATAGCCTCAAGATCGCGCGCAGCGCGCGCGGCTGGGCCGGACCGTCCGACCATGTGCCGGTGACGACGACGCTCGAGGTATAGGCGGCTGGATTATGTCGGCTTTGCATCGGGCGCGAGCGTGGCGCCGAGCCGGCGGATCTCCTCGCTCGTGCGCATGGCGCGGCCGGCGATGTGACCGCGCAGGCGCTGCGCCGCATCGGGATAGCCTTCGAGCATTTTCAAAAACAGTCCGCGCGAAATCCGCAGCACGTTCGAAGGCTCGGCCGCGGTTGCGGTCATCGGACGCGTCATCTCCTTCAGCAGCGCGAATTCTCCCAGCAGCGTGCCGCGGCGCGCGATCACGGCCTGCGATTCGCTTGAGGCCGCGCTTTCCTTGAGCGTGAACGAACCGTCCTGAATCAAAAAGCCGGCATCGGCCGGCTCGCCGGCGCTGAACAGGATCTCGCCGGAACGGACGTAGCGGTTCTCGGCGCCGATGGCGAGAATGCGCAACGCATCGCGGCCCAGCACCGCGAATGACGGTACCCGTTCGAGAACCGCTATATCCTCTTCGATGCCCATGTGATTGTTTCGGTGGGGGGCGGCCGAGTGCCCTACGGCACCAGTTTGTAGCCGCCGGCGTCGGTCACCAGTATGCCCGGGTTGGCGGCGTCTTTCTCGACCTTCTGGCGCAGACGGTAAATGTGGGTTTCGAGCGTATGCGTCGTCACGCCCGAATTGTAGCCCCAGACTTCCTGCAGCAACGTTTCGCGCGGCACCGCCTTTTGCCCGGCGCGATAAAGGTAGCGCAGGATCGCGGTTTCCTTTTCGGTCAGGCGCACTTTACCGCCGGCCTGATTGACCAGAAGTTTCGAGCTTGGCCGAAACGTGTAATGCCCGATCGCGAACACCGCGTCCTCGCTGGCCTCGTGCTGGCGAAGCTGCGCGCGAATGCGCGCCAGCAGCACGGCGAAGCGAAACGGCTTCGCCACATAATCGTTGGCGCCGGATTCAAGCCCGAGGATCGTGTCGGAATCGGTGTTATGGCCGGTGAGCATGATGATCGGCTGCTTGAAGCCGTTCTTGCGCAGCATGCGCACCGCTTCGCGCCCGTCGATGTCCGGCAGTTCGACGTCCATGATCACCAGATCGACCTTGCCGGCCTTGGCTTCCTGCACGCCCTTGGAGCCGGTTTCACAGCCAATCGCCGCGAACTCGTCGTGTAGCGAAAGCTGCTCGACCAAGGCTTCGCGCAAATCCGTATCGTCATCCACGATCAGGATCGTCTTGGAGTTCGGCATTGCACAGGCCTCGTCGCCCAGGTCGCAAGATGCTGGGGCGAAATAGAGCATTCGCTGGTAAAAGAGCAAGCTGCGATGCGCGGAATGAAGTGTCTCCCGGATACTCTGCCTTGGCCAAAAAACCCAAACACCCGGCCGGCCGGCGGCGCCGTGGCGCTGCGTTCTCGCTGATTCGCGTGCGCCGCCGGCCCGGGCAAGCGGCGAAAGGCTGGCTGCTGGCGGGCGGCGGCGCCGTCCCGGTCGCGCTCGGGCGCGCGGGTATTGTCGCCAACAAGCGCGAAGGCGACGGGGCGACGCCGCGTGGGGTGTTTCACCCGGTTCGGGTGTGGTATCGGGCGGATCGTGGCCCGCCGCCGCGAAGCCTGCTGCCGATTCGCCGAATTACGCCTGACGACGCCTGGTCGGAAGACCCGGCGGACCGCAACTACAACCGCCCCGTCAAGCGCGCCGCCAAAAAGCCGGGAGACCGGCTGCGGCGTGCCGACTATCTCTATAATATTATTGTGGAAATCGACCATAACCGGCGCCCGCGCGTGGCCGGGCGCGGCAGCGCGGTATTTTTCCACATCGCGCGGGCCGGTTTTTTGCCGACGGCGGGGTGCGTGGCGCTCGATGGCAGAGGGCTGCGGCGGCTCGTGGCGCGGCTTGGGCGAAACACGAGAATTCAGATTCAGAATTTCTGAAAATCAACGCCCTTCAGTGCCTTGCGCCGAAAATCGCACTGCCGACTCGGACGTGGGTGGCGCCAAAGCGAATGGCGAGTGCAAAATCGGCGCTCATGCCCATGGACAAGAACTTGAGCCCGTTGCGCGCGGCGATTTTCGCCGTGAGGGCGAAATGCGGCGCAGCTGCCTCGTCCGCCGGGGGAATACACATCAGGCCCCTGATATTGAGGCCATGATCTTTGCTGCAACTGCGAAGAAAATCGTCCGCTTGCTCCGGCAGCACGCCGGCCTTTTGCGGCTCCGCTCCGGTGTTGATTTCGACGAACAATAGCGGCGAACGGCGTTGTTTTTCAATCTCTTTCGCCAATGCGGCGCAAAGGCTCGGCCGGTCCACCGCGTGGATTGCGTCAAACAGCGCGACCGCCTCCCTGGCCTTGTTCGACTGTAATGGCCCGACCAGATGCAGCTCGATATCAGGATACTGAGATTTAAGCGCCGGCCATTTGGCTTGCGCCTCCTGCACGCGGTTTTCGCCGAACACGCGCTGGCCGTCGGCGATTACCGGGACGATCGCGTCGGCCGCGAAGGTCTTGGAAATGGCAACCAGCGTCACCGAGGAGGCTTCCCGGCGCGCCTCGGCGCAGGCGCGCGCGATTTCGGCGCGCACTTTGGCAAGCGGGGATTCGAGAGCGGCGGGGGCGCTATGGGCCATGCATAAATATAACACGCCGAGCCGGGAGGGCCTCATGCTGAGGAGCCGCCAAAGACGGCGTCTCGAAGCAACGCGAGCGGGCAGAGGCCGACCGACGCGTATCTTTGGTGCCAGTCTCGGGTAAACTTGAGATCCGTGGCCGCTCGATCCTTCCGCCTTCGCTGAAGCTACGGCGGACAGGTCGAGACGGGCGTCGTGCCCTCCGCAGCATGAGGGCGGACGGCGAAACTCACTTCGCGTCGTGAAAAATAATTCCGAGCGTATTACGGTGTCCCGCGCGCACGCGGCTGACGCCGTGGCGCATGGTGACGCGATAGACGCCGCGCGTGCCTTGCACCGGGCGGTGACGCACCGGAAAGATCACCGCCTCGCCCTGCCCGAGCGCCGCGACTTCGGCGCGCGACTGCAGGCGCGGACGCTGCTCGGTGAGCACGAATTCGCCGCCGCAAAAATCTTCGCCCGGCGCCGACAGCAAAACCGTCGCCTGCAACGGAAACACGTGCTCGCCATAGAGATCCTGGTGCAGGCAATTGTAGTCGCCGACGCCGTATCGCAAGAGAAGCGGCGTCGGCTTGCGCTGGCCGGCGGCGTGGCAGCGCTTGAGGTAGGACGCATGATCCGCCGGAAACTTTGTGTCGATCGCCATCGCGGCGTTCCAGCGGTTGGCGATTTCGGCCAGCGGTGGATAGAGCGCCGCGCGCAGGCCGGCGATCGGCTCCGGCAATGGATAGGCAAAATATTTGTATTCGCCGCGCCCGAACCTGTGCCGCGCCATGATCACGCGGCTGCGGAACGCTGCATCGTGCGTGTAGAGCACCGCGAGGTCCGCGCATTCCTGCGCGGACAACAATGGCCCCGTTAGCGCGCAACCTTGCGCGTCGAGATCGGCCGCGATTTTCGGCCAATCAATCGCTGCGATGCGAGCAAGCGGGGTCGATAAAGGGGGCGAGGCTTCCGGCACGCGGCATTGTTCGCAAACGGCGGTGCCGGCCACCACCCGAAAACAGGGAACATTGGGGCGATGCGAAGCCGGCTCCGAAATAGTGATGCGCAGTGCTTTTCGAGGCCTCTTGTGCTGATAATGTGGCGTCAGAGATCAAGAAATTCGTAACGAAAATGCCCAACGACAGCAAACCGACCGCCAGCCCCCGCGCGCCCATCCTTGACAACAAAGCGCCGTCGGCGCCGTCCATGTTCGAGCCGCAGGCGCTGCTGCGCGAAGCGCGCCGGCAAAAGGGCCTAGCCGTGCGCGACGTGCCGGCGGTGTGCGTCCTCGATCCCGACGGCGACATCGTGCGGCGGCTGCGCGCCACCGGCAAGCTGCGCCCTTTCGAAGCCTGGCCCTGCTACCACACCGAGCTGCATGCTTTCACGCTGGCGGGGCGCGAAGCCGGCATCATCGGCTGCGCGGTCGGCGCGCCGTTCGCCGTGTTGCTGGCGGAAGAACTTTTCGCCTGCGGCTGCCGGTTGCTGATCAATCTCACTTCCGCCGGCCAGATCGTCCCGGCGGGGCAACTGCCCTATTTCGTCGTCATCGACCGCGCGCTGCGCGACGAAGGCACGAGCTACCACTACGCGCCGCCCGCCGAGTTCGCGCACGCCGACCCGGCGCTGGTCAAGACCGCGATCGACGCGCTCACGCGCCGCGCCTTGCGCGCGGTCGTCGGCGCCAGCTGGACCACCGACGCGCCGTTTCGCGAGACCGCAGCAGCCATCGCGGCCGCCCGCGCCCGCGGCGTGCTCGCGGTCGAGATGGAATCCGCCGCGCTCTATGCGTTTGCGCAAGCCAGGGGCGCGCGCGTTCTGTGCATCGCCCATGTCACCAACACCATGGGCCTCGCCGGCGACGATTTCGAAAAGGGCGAAGCCGACGGCACCGCCGATGCGCTGGCGGTGCTGGAGGCGATCGCAGCGGCGTGCGGGGGGTGAAGCAAATACCGCGCGTCGGCGCTTACGGCTCAAGCCGCGCGCAGCATCAGATCGACGCGGACGGCATCAAAGGGAAACTCGATTTTTCCTGCCTCGGTCTTTCGCAAAATTCCGGCATTCAGCAGGGCATGGACATCGGCATGAACAGCCTTCACGTCGCGGCCGACCCGCCGCGCCGCTTCGCGGATTGTCAGCGGCCCCGCGCCGGTCATGGCGCGGATCAATTCCCAGCGCTTCATGGTCATCAGCTTGAACAGCAATTCCGGCGACGCAAAACTGATGCGCGCGCCTTGCCTGCGGCCCTTGAAGGCGTCCTGCGTATCGCGTTTGACTTTATCCGACTTAGCGATCTGCAAGGTCACCGTTTTCATTTCTCGCTCCACACTTCGACATCGCGCCAGAAATCCGCCACGGCCAATTCCCCTCCTCCCGTGAGCGAAGCGAACGGCGGGGAGGGGTCAGGGGTGGGGGGAAGCGACGCGCGCCAATTCATAAGCCCCCCACCCCGGCCCTCCCCACCGCTTCGCGGGGGGAGGGAGCGGAGAGAGCACAGATCGGCGCAGGCCGCTTTAACGTCATGTTCTTTCATCTAACGCTTCGGCAATGACAGTCATAACCCCGTCGATATTTCCCAGCACCTCGTTGTTCCAAAATCGTAATACCCGATAGCCGCGAGAATTCAGGAACGTCGACCGCTTTACGTCAGCTTCAATATGCTCCGGCTCATTGTGTTGCCCGCCGTCGATCTCGACAACCAGTCTTCGCTCGTGACAGGCAAAGTCGGCGAAATACGGACCGATCGTCGCCTGTCGGCGAAAGTGCGTTCCGTCTATCGCAATCGCACGAAGCCGTTGCCACAGTTTGCGCTCGGCGTCGGTCATGTCGTGACGCAAGCGACGTGCGCGTGGAATTCGCTTGTCGGGCTGATGCATCTAAAGACACCCCCCACCCCCAACCCCTCCCCACCGCTTGTAATAGCGAACTCGCTTATCGTCGGCCTGTTCCGAAAGGAATGGCCTGCTGCGGATTGCAGTCCGCGACAGGCGGCTGGCGATCGGATCGAGCCCACCCTGAGCAGTTTGTGGCTGCCCCGTAGCATGATCGCGCCA
>JBGPOB010000224.1:0-6235 GCA_041487815.1 Xanthobacteraceae bacterium
CCACGGCAAGTCGACGCTCGCCGACCGGCTGATCGAGTTTTGCGGTGGTCTCCAAGCGCGCGAGATGCGCGCCCAAGTGCTCGACAGCATGGATATCGAGCGCGAGCGCGGCATCACGATCAAGGCGCAGACCGTGCGTCTCGCTTACAAGGCGAAGAGCGGCGAGAACTATGAGCTCAACCTCATGGACACGCCGGGCCATGTCGATTTCGCTTATGAGGTCAGCCGGTCACTCGCCGCTTGCGAAGGATCGCTCTTGGTGGTCGATGCCAGCCAGGGCGTCGAGGCGCAAACCCTCGCCAACGTCTATCAGGCCATCGAAAATAACCACGAAATCGTTCCCGTCCTCAACAAGATCGACCTGCCGGCGGCCGAGCCGGAAAAAGTCAAGCAGCAGATCGAGGACGTGATCGGCCTCGACGCCTCCGGCGCGATTCTCATTTCCGCCAAGACCGGACTCAACATTCCCGAAGTGCTCGAAGCCATCGTGACGCGGCTGCCGCCGCCGCAAGGCGACCCGCAGGCGCCGCTCAAGGCGTTGCTCGTCGACAGCTGGTACGATCTCTACCTCGGTGTCGTGGTGCTGGTGCGCATCGTCGATGGCGTCCTCAAGAAAGGCCAGCGCATCCGCATGATGCGCACGCACGCGGCCTACGACGTCGATCGCGTCGGCGTGTTCACGCCCAAGCTCGTCATCGCGGACGAACTCGGCCCCGGCGAGATCGGCTTCCTCACCGCCTCGATCAAGGAGGTTGCCGATACGCGCGTGGGCGACACCATCACCGACGACCGCAAGCCGACCGCGGCGGCGCTGCCCGGCTTCCGCCCGGCGATCCCCGTCGTGTTCTGCGGCCTGTTTCCGGTCGACGCCGCCGAATTCGAACAATTGCGCGCCGCCATGGGCAAGCTACGGCTCAACGACGCCAGTTTCAGCTACGAGATGGAAACCTCCGCCGCGCTCGGCTTCGGCTTCCGCTGCGGCTTTCTCGGGCTCCTGCATCTGGAGATCATCCAGGAGCGGCTGACGCGCGAATTCAATCTCGACCTGATCGCGACCGCGCCGTCGGTCATCTACAAAATCGCGCTGCGCAACGGCAACGCGCTCGAGATCCACAATCCGGTCGACATGCCGGACCCGACGCAGATCCTGGAAATGCGGGAGCCGTGGATCGAGGCGACGATCCTGACGCCCGACGCCTACCTCGGCAGCGTTCTGAAACTCTGTCAGGACCGCCGCGGCGCGCAAAAGGAGCTGACCTACGTCGGCAATCGCGCGCTGGTGAAATACGACCTGCCGCTCAACGAGGTGGTGTTCGATTTCTACGATCGGTTGAAGTCGGTGTCGCAGGGCTACGCCTCGTTCGACTATCACCTCACCGACTTCAAGCCGGCCGATCTCGTCAAGATGCAGATCCTCGTCAACAGCGAGCCGGTCGATGCGCTGGCGATGCTGGTCCACCGCACGCGCGCGGAAGCGCGCGGCCGCGCCATGGTGGAGAAGCTGAAAGAACTGATCCCGCCGCACATGTTCCAGGTGCCGATCCAGGCCGCCATCGGCGGCAAGATCATCGCGCGCGAAACCGTGCGCGCGTTTCGCAAGGACGTGACCGCGAAGTGCTACGGCGGCGACGTGACACGCAAGCGCAAACTTCTCGAGAAGCAGAAGGAAGGCAAGAAGAAGATGCGCCAGTACGGCAAGGTCGACATTCCGCAGGAGGCCTTCATCGCGGCGCTCAAGGTGGATGTGTGAGGGTTTGATAATCTCTTCGAGACAACTGTAGCTTTCGGCCAAGCATTGCCTGCTGCCATACCTGCGCACAGTTAAAACTAGTTGTTATGCGTAGTCGTTGTTTTGAAGCTCTCGGTTCGTATATTTGAAGCCTTGTTGATGATTATGCGCGTCAGCAACGCCTCGACGTTTGTTATCAGCGGCTCATCAATTCGATAGGCGGAAACGAATTGTGCTACGTCCTCAATTGGCCGACTTAACCTTTTCGCTTTGCCCTTGGCCAAGGTTCGAAAGCTGATCTGTTTTCCCTTATATCTTTGCTCCATTTCCGTGAATAAGACACCTGAAGTTTTGCCCACATATATGATCTCACCCGTCGTATCGAAGAAAGCGTAAATTCCGCCCTTCCGCTCTTTTAGCTGCTTGAGGATTTTCTTGTCATTAAGGCGACTTGCGAACGAATCGACATTGGATTGGTGATCAAAATCAAGATAATGAAATTCGACGATCGGAGCGATCGCGTGATCCAGCACTTGGTGTCGGAGCTTTTTTTGCACGTTACGCAGAATCGTCGGCGTGATGTGCTTCTTCTTTCGCCATTGACTCTTGGTCATAGGCTCAATTTTCACTGAGAACTCATCGCTCAAGATTTTAACAAGGTCTTCCCCCTTCATAGGCCTCTCCAATTTACCAGCCGACAACGTTAGCAAACGCTTCAAACACTGAATGGAAATACGAGATTGTAGATTATTCCGCCGCAGCAACCCGCCGCAGTTGCCCTGCCGACTTCATTTCGTCGTGGAGCGCGATAGGGTCCCAGTCGTAGCCGTTCGGCCAAGTCAGCGCACCATCCTCGATGAACACGCGCGCGAAATAAATGGGATCCTTCAAGGGTTCCGACATCGGTCCGGTCTTTTTCGCGATGGATGCGAAATCATGCACCCCGGCGGTTCCGTCGGAGAACTCGATCTCGAACCTATAGGCCCCAAGCGGGCGGACACTGATCACATCAATCATCATCAAGCCCTCCAATCCGTTCGAGCTGCCCGTCGGATCGTGCGGCAATCCAGTTTCGCATAAGCGCGCCGCAAAGTCGTCCATTCCTTCACCAGCCGCGTCACTGTCGGCGGCAGATGTCCATCGATGATCTCACCGTCGGCGATTAATATGCGGGCACGATACCCTTGATATCGAACATGGAAATGCGGCGGATCGTGGTCATTGAAGAACATCCGCACTGCGACGCCAAGAAAGTAAGCAATGGTCGGCATCGTCGGCCCCCCGGAATAAATATTACCATAACCTCAAGTCATCGTATCAGATTGAACGTAACGCATGCGCCAGCACGGCAAGGTCGACATCCCGCAGGAGGCCTTCATCGCGGCGCTGAAGGTGGATGTGTGAAGCTGGCCGTGCGCAAGCGGCGTCGGCCGCCGATGGCGATTTCCAACGCGCGTGCAAATCAAGTATGAATCGCCGGATGGCGAGGCTCGCAAAATTCATCGTCGCGCTGGCGCTCGCGACCGGCGTCGTCCACGCCAACCTCGCCCATGCGCAGGACAAGGGTACGCTCGATCCGCAACCGCTGCCGCCGCTCACAAATCCCGCCAACCCGAAGCTCGCCGCCAAGGAATTGTTCGGCCGCAAGCTGACGCCAACGCGCGGCCACGCCGAAGTGCTCGGCTTCTACGCCAAGGGATGCCTTGCAGGCGGCGCCGCGCTGCCGATCAACGGCAAGACCTGGCAGGTGATGCGGCTGTCGCGCAACCGCAACTGGGGTCACCCGCGATTGATCGCCTTGCTCGAGCGCGTGTCGGCGAAGCTGCCGAAGGCGGCGGGCTGGCCGGGCCTGCTCATCGGCGACATGTCGCAAGCGCGCGGCGGGCCGATGATCACCGGTCACACCAGCCACCAGGTCGGCCTCGACGCCGATATCTGGCTGACGCCGATGCCGACGCGCGAACTCACGCGCGCCGAACGCGAGGAAATGTCGGCGACCATGATGGTTGCCGAAACCCGCCTCGACGTCGATCCCGCGGTATGGACGCCGGGCCACACCGCGACCATCGGCGCGATGGCGCACGAGCCCGAAATCGAACGCATTTTCGTCAATGCGGCGATCAAGAAGGCGCTCTGCCGCGAAACCAAGGGCGACCGCGCCTGGCTGGCGAAGGTGCGGCCCTACTGGGGCCACGACTACCATTTTCACGTCCGCCTTCGCTGTCCCGCCGACAGCCCCACTTGCGAGGCGCAGCCGCCGGTGCCGGCCGGCGACGGCTGCGGCAAGGAGCTCAACTTTTGGTTCCGCGATTCGATCCTGCACCCGAAGCCGCCCAAAATTCCGCCGAAGCCGAAGCCGCCGCTGACGCTGGCGAACCTGCCTGCGGCCTGCCGGCAGATCGTGATGCAGCCGTGACTCTATTGCCGCGGTTTTGAGGCATGGCCGCCGCAAATTGAATTCGGCGCGCAGACTTTCAACTTGTTGTTCTGAGAGTCTCGCCCAAAGATGAGAGCCGGGTGGCAGTTTACCCTCCTCCCGCGAGCCACGCCGAAGCATCGCGAAGGCGGGCGAGCGGTTGGGAGGGTCCCGAGCGACTTGTCCGCCGTAGCCCGCAGGGCGTAGGCGGAAGCGAGCGGGGTGGGGCATTGTCATTGCGAGCGACCTGTCCGCCGTAGCTCACAGGGCGTAGGCGGAAGCGAAGCAATCTCGCATCGCAATTAGCGTTTGATCGGGATTGCTTCGTCAGCCTTCGGCCTCCTCGCAATGACAGCCGGGGTATTTCCCCGACCCCGCCGCTACGCTGCGCGGGTGGAGCGAAGGCCACGGATTTCGTCGCAACCCGTTCAGCGCGACGGTGACAGTACGGTTGCTTCAATCCAAAAAGATCATGCGCCGCCACGCGCGTCCTCGCGCACCATCGCGGCGCCCTTTTCGGCGATCATGATCGTCGGCGAATTGGTGTTGCCGGAAGTGATCGTCGGCATCACCGAAGCATCGATCACGCGCAAGCCTTGCAGGCCGATTACGCGCAGCCGTTGATCGACGACCGCGAATGGATCCTCGATGCGGCCCATCTTGGCCGTGCCGACGGGATGGAAGATCGTGGTGCCGATGTCGCCGGCGGCCTGCACCAGCTTGGCTTCGTCATCGTCCGGCGCCACCGCAACGCCCGGAAGAATTTCATTCGGCGAAAACGGCGCCAGCGCCGGCTGCGCGGCAATGCGGCGCGCGACGCGGACCGAATCAATTGCGACGCGGCGGTCCTCGTCGGTCGACAGATAATTCGGCTTGATGACCGGCGGCGCGGCGGGATCGTTGGCGCGCAGCCGCACGTAGCCGCGGCTCGCCGGCTGCAGATTGCAGACGCTCGCGGTGAACGCGGGAAATTCGTGCAGCGGGTCGCCGAACTTGTCGAGCGAGAGCGGCTGCACGTGAAACTCGATGTTGGCGCGCGCGCGTCCGGGATCGGAGCGCGTGAACAGGCCGAGCTGCGACGGCGCCATGGTGAGCGGGCCGCGCCGGCGCAACGCATAGTCGAGGCCCATGGCGGCGCGGCCAAACAACGAATGGTAGGTCTCGTTGAGCGTGCGCACGCCGGTGACCTTGTAGATGAGGCGAAGCTGCAAATGGTCCTGCAAATTCTCGCCGACGCCTGGCAATTCATGGCGCACGTCGATGCCGTAAGATTTGATCTGCGCCGCCGGTCCGACACCCGACAAGAGCAGGATCTGCGTCGAGCCGAGCGAGCCGGCCGACAATATGACTTCGCCGCGGCAGCGCGCGCTGCGCGCCACGCCCTTCTGACGCCATTGCACGCCCGCCGCGCGCCTGTCTTCGAACGCCACGCGCTCGACCAGACAGCCGGTTTCAAGCCGCAGGTTGTCCCGGTTGAGGACCGGCTTGAGAAACCCGCGCGCCGAAGACCAGCGCCGCCCGCGCTTCTGGTTGACATGAAAGATGCACGAGCCTTCGTTGTCGCCGGTGTTGAAATCGGAAATTTTTCTGATGCCGGCCTGTTCGGCGGCATCGCGATAGGCGTCGAGCAAATCCCAGTGCACGCGCGGCGCCTCCACCCGCCATTCGCCGCCAACCGCGTGATGTTCGCCACGGCCGAGAAAACTATCCTCGTGCCGCTTGAAATAGGGCAGCACATCGTCCCAGCCCCATCCGGCGAGACCGAGCTGGCGCCAATGATCGTAGTCGGCCGCCTGCCCGCGCATGTAGATCATGGCGTTGATCGCCGACGAGCCGCCGACCACCTTGCCGCGCGGATAGGCCAGGCTGCGGCCGTTGAGGCCTTCCTCCGCCTCGGTGCGGAACATCCAGTCCGAGCGCGGGTTGCCGATGGCGAACAGATAACCGACCGGAATGTGGAACCAGATCCAGTTATCGTTGCCGCCGGCCTCCAGCAGCAGCACCCGCCTTGACGGATCCGACGACAGCCGGTTCGCCAGCACGCAGCCGGCCGAGCCCGCGCCCACGATGATGTAGTCGTAGTCGCCTTC
>JBGPOB010000225.1:0-6212 GCA_041487815.1 Xanthobacteraceae bacterium
CAATCCCGCCGCGATGATCCGGTAATTGCGATACGCCGACAATGACACCGCCCGTTTTCCGCTTTGCCCCAAGCCCGAACGGCTATCTCCACCTCGGCCATGCGCTGTCGGCCTTGCTCAATTTTGATGCCGCGCGCGCCGCGCACGGTCGCTTTCTTTTGCGCATCGAGGACATCGATCAGTCCCGTTGCCGTCCGGAATATGAGACCGCGATCTACGAGGATCTGGCCTGGCTCGGCATTGCCTGGGAGGAGCCGGTGCGGCGCCAGTCGGAACATTTTTCGGATTACCGCGAAGCGCTGGCCAAGCTTGCGCGCGCGGACCTGATCTATCCAAGCTTCGAGAGCCGCGCCGACATTGCGCGCCTGATCGCCGCACGCGAGGCCGGCGGAACAGTTTGGCCGCGCGATCCCGACGGCGCGCCGCTCTATCCCGGAACCGCCCAGGCGATGCCGGCAGCGAAGCGCGGCGCCCGAATCGCGGCGGGGAAAGCCTATGCATTGCGGCTCGACATGGCGCAGGCGCTGCGGCAGTCGGGCGCGCTGTTCTTCACCGAGGCCGCGGGGCCCTTCGCCGGGAGCGAGCCAGGCGAGCGCGAAGTCGTTCAGGCCCATCCCGAGGTCTGGGGCGACGTGGTACTGGCGCGCAAGGATACGCCGACAAGCTATCACCTCTGCGTCGTCGTCGATGATGCCATGCAAGGCATAACCCATGTCATGCGCGGGCAGGACCTTTACGCCGCGACCAGCGTGCATCGTCTGCTGCAGGCGCTGCTCGGATTGCCGGCGCCCGTCTACATGCACCACCGGCTGATACTCGACGAAACCGGCCAAAAACTCGCGAAATCAAGCGGGGCGACGGCGCTCGGGGCGCTACGCCGGGGCGGCGCGACCCCCGATGACATCCGGCGCCTGATTGGACTTGGGTGATTCGCGCGACTCGCGCGGATCGTGCAATGCTGGCGGCGGGGCAATGCCATGGCAAGCAAGCTTGTCACATCGCGCGCTGGGCCCGCGCGCAAGCGCGCGCGACCACGGGCGCGTACGTGGACCAAACCAAGCCGCGCCGGTGATCGTGTCGCGGCCATCGAGCGCGTTGTCGCGGCGCTCGCCCACGATATCCGCACGCCGCTCACGGGAATTCTTGCGCTGGCGGAATTGTTGGCCGCGTCCGATCTCGGGGAGCGCGAACGGCGCTGGGTGGCGACGCTCAAGAACAATGCCGAACACCTCGATGCGTTGACGACGCTCTTCGTCGATGGCGCGAGAACACGCGCTAGCAAGTCCACGCTTTGCCGCGAGCCGTTCGATCCGCGCGCGCTGGCCGCAGCGGCGGCGGCATCGCTCGCCGCGCGCGCGGACGCCGCGGACCTCGCCTGCGTGACGGCAATCGCACCGGATATGCCTGATCGCGTGGTCGGTGACGCCGTTCGGCTGCGCGCGGCGCTGGAAAATCTGATCGACAACGCGGTGAAATTCACCGAGCGCGGCGAAGTTTCCCTCAAGGTCAGTTCGGCGCGGCGCGCGCGCGCGCTGCGCCTCATATTCGCGGTGTCCGACAGCGGCATTGGGCTGACAGCCTTGGAAATCAAACGCCTGTTTCGTCCATTCACGCAGGCGCACTCGGGCATTGCCGAGCGCTACGGTGGCGCCGGACTGGGCCTGTCGCTGGTCAAGCGGCTGGCGCGTGCGATGGGCGGCGACCTCGACGTCACCAGCACACCCGGCCGCGGCAGCACATTTCGGCTGACGGTCGAGGTCGGCGCCGCGCCGGCGCCTGACGGCAAGCGCGGCTTGCGCACGAATGCGCGCGGCGTTCGTCCGCTTCACGTGCTTCACGTGGAGGACAATCCCTACGGCCGTGTCGTCATGAATACCATCCTGACCGGCCTCGGCCATCGTGCCGATTTCGTCGCCAGCGCGGATGCGGCGGTCGCAGCGGTGGCGAAGACGCACTACGATCTGGTGCTGATGGACGTCGCGGCCGGCGCAATCGACGGGCTCGAGGCGACCCGCCGCATCCGTGCCTTGGCGGGTGGACGGGGGCAGCTTCCGATCGTCGGGATTTCGGGACAGCAGAGCGCCGTGCTCATCGCGGCGGCGGGCGCCGCCGGCATGAACGACTACCTCGTCAAACCGGTGAGCCCGCGCGCGCTGGCGGAAAAAATCGCGGCTGTCACCGGCGCGTGAACGCCGGTCACGCCTTGAACAGCCGCAACACCACAAGCAGGATGATGGCGCCGACGGCCGCGGATATGACGCCGTTGAGAAACGCGTTGTGCAGGATCGCGCCGATGCCAAGTTGGGGAAACAGCCAACCCGCGATGACGGCGCCGACAATACCAACGACCATGTCGCCGACCAGGCCGAAGCCGGTGCCACGCACGACCTTGCCGGCGATCCAGCCGGCAATCAGGCCGATGACCAGCCACACGATCAATGATTCCGGGCTCATGGTAGTCTCCCCAATGTCGCGTGTTGTACGCGTTGCCTCTCTTTGGCGGAGGAAAATTCTACCAAGACCGGGCGAGCCTGTCAGCGGCGCGAAACGCGGTGCCGCAGTCTTCAGGGCGCGTTGGATTCACCGCGCAGCCGGCTGATCGCATAGTTGAATTCGCCGCCATAGACGAAAATCAGCGCCGTAAAGTAGAGAAACACGAGCGCGATCATCGCCGAGGCGAGGCCGGCATAGTAGGTGACATAGGTGTATGCAAAATCCGCGAGATAGCGGCCAAAGATGATGCCGCAGAGCATCCACAACGCCAGCGTCGCGACGATGCCGGGCGCGATTTCCGATAATTTGCGCCGCCCGGCGGGCAGCCATTTGTGCACGAGAAAAAGCGCGATCACGAGAACCGGGGTGGCGATGCCATAGCGCGCGAACGTGTAAGTGTCTTCGATCTTGTCAAGCCAGGACATGTATTTGCGCGCGGTGGCAAACGCCAGCGGGCCAAGCACGATCAGAAATCCGAGCGCCAGCATGGCGATGGCGCTAACGACCACGTAACCGATGGATTCGAGCCGCAGCACGATCCAGTTGCGCGCCTCGGTCACGCCGTAGGCGCGGTTGAGCCCGATCCGCAGGCTCTCCACGCCGCTCGAGGCAAAATAGATCGCCAGCACGAAGCCGATCGTGAGAAGATCACTGCGGCCGGTGGTCAATACGCTGTGGATTTCTCCGGCAAGCGGCCCGGAGACTTCCGGCGGCCAGGTCGACAACATCAGGGTGACGATTTGATCGGCCAGATCCGTGGTACCGAAGAAGCCGGCGATCGCCGTCAGGACAATGAAGAACGGAAACATCGCCATCAGCGCCGACAGCGCGATATGGCTGGCGATCGCCCAGCCGTCGTCGGTGTTGAAGCGATCTGAGGCGGAGAGCGTGGCGCGGTACAGGAGAACGATGATGCGCACGAATGACCCGTTGCTAGTGCCAGACGAACTCGCGGATGGCCGCGGGATTGGCATGGTTTGACCTTGCAATTCCCACAATTGCAAGTGCGTGAATCGCACAATAATGTCCCGACGGCCAGGCGATGGCCTGGCCCGGACGCTGCTTGGAACGTGTGATGCCTCCCCTTTCGCCGCGCGCTCATGGCGGCCCGTCCGTTGTTGCGTCCGCACGCGAGGCAAGCGCCGCCGCCGAAGCGCTGCTTGCCGACGCGACACAAAAGGTCCGCGCGCGCGTGATGCTCGCGGGCCGCGCCATCGACAAGCGCTTCGACAGCGAGCAGCGCGCGACCCACGGTCTTGCCTGGATTGCGACTTATGCCGAAGCGCTGCGCCAGCTCGCCGCCTATGCCGACCGGTTGAGCGCCGGCGGGCGCCTGGGCGAGTTCGAGGAACTCCTGATCCGGATTGGCGTCGGCGAATATCTCGCCCAGATCGCCGGCGGCATCGCCATGAGCCAGGGGGAGATCGTGCGCCTTGCCGACGTCGGCCTTACCGCCGGCGACGTCGCCGGGCGCTGGTCGAGCGCGCTCGATGGTTTGATTGTTTCCGGCAACACGGCGCACAACCGTGCGCGTCTCGTCGATCTCATGCGGGTCCGGCACTCGGCGACCGCCGGCGACTGCGCCCTTGACGAGACGCTGGAGCAAATTCGCGACGAGATGCGCCGTTTTGCCGACAGCGAAGTCGTGCCGTTCGCGCAAGCGTGGCACCGCCACAACAACTACATTCCCTACGAGACCATCGAGCAGATGTCCGATCTCGGCGTGTTCGGTCTGACGGTCCCGGAGCCCTATGGCGGCATGGGTCTCGGCAAGGAGGCCATGTGCGTGGTCTCGGAGGAGCTTTCGCGCGGCTACATCGGGGTCGGTTCCCTCGGCACGCGCTCCGAAATCGCCGCCGAGCTTATACTCGTCGGCGGCACCGAGCCGCAGAAGCGCAAATGGCTGCCGAAGATCGCGGCCGGCGAGGTGCTGCCGACGGCTGTGTTCACGGAGCCCGACATCGGCTCGGACCTTGCCGCGGTGAAAACGCGCGCGTCGCGTTCGGGAGATCAATACATCGTTCACGGCAACAAGACCTGGATCACTCACCCGGTGCGCGCCGACCTGATGACGCTTCTGGTGCGCACCAACCCGAAGGAACCGGGCCATCGCGGCCTCTCGATGCTGCTGGCGGAGAAGCCGCGCGGCACCGACGACGATCCGTTCCCGGCGCCCGGAATGTCGGGCACCGAGATCGAAGTCATCGGCTATCGCGGCATGAAGGAATACGAAATCGCTTTCGACGGGTTCCTGGTGAAGGCCGAGAACCTGTTGGGCGGCGTCGAAGGGCTCGGTTTCAAGCAGCTCATGCAAACGTTCGAGGCCGCGCGCATTCAGACGGCGGCGCGCGCGGTCGGCGTGGCGCAGGCGGCGATGGAGGCAGCGATCCAGTACGCGGAGACGCGCGTCCAGTTCGGCCGGCGCATCGTCGAGTTTCCGCGCGTGTCGGACAAGATTGCCATGATGGCGGTCGAGATCATGATTTCGCGCCAGATCACCTATTTCGCGGCGCGCGCCAGGGACGAGGGCCGCCGTTGCGACCTCGAGGCCGGAATGGCCAAGCTGCTGGCGGCGCGTACTGCATGGTCGTGCGCGGACAACGCGGTGCAAATTCACGGCGGCAACGGCTTTGCCGTCGAATCGCCAGTGTCGCGGCTCTTGTGCGACGCGCGCATCCTGAACATCTTTGAAGGCGCCGCCGAGATTCAGGCGCACGTCATCGCGCGCCGGCTGCTCGATGGGTCGAATTGAAATTGAGCGATATCAAGCGGCAGCCCTGAAAGGGCCGCTATGCTATTAGAAATTATTTTGGGAAAGACCAAAGACCCATGTCGAAACATACGTCTACGCTGAAAATTCCGCACAATGCCTATGTCTTCGTCGGCGACGGCCGGCGCGCGCTGTTCCTGCGCAACGAAGGTGACGAGAAGTTCCTCAACCTCAAGACCGAGCGGGTGTTCACCGACCACAATCCGCCGACTCACGAGCAGGGCAGCGACCGTCCCGGCCGTTCGTTCGGCAGCACGGGCACGCGCCGCAGCGGAGTGAGTCAGACCGACTGGCACGATCTCGAAGAACACAAGTTCGCACGCGAAGTCGCCGCCGCCCTGGAGCGCGTCGTGCGCGAGCGCAAGGTAGAGGCGCTCATTATTGTCGCGCCGCCGCGCACCTTGGCGGAGCTGCGGCAGGATTTTCATGCCGACGTAAAGAGCCGCATCATCGCGGAGATCGGCAAGGACTTGACGAAGCAACCGGTCTACGAGATCGAGAAGCACCTCATCGGATAGCGATCGCTCAGGATCGCTGCGGGCTATTTGCTTTTCTTGATTTTGCTTCGCGCCGGCGCTGCGTCGCCGGCGCCTTCAAGCGCCGCGATCACCCCTTCAGCCAGCCGGACCGTTGTGTTGTCGGGCCTGCCATGGGCGCGGCCCAAGCGATGGTGATTATCTGGATCGCGCTGAAGAGTCGTCGCGATATGCAGCGGCGCCACAATGGCTCCGGTGCTAGGATCGACCATGCCGAGCGCCTGCGCGGCCAGGGTGCGGCGAGTGGGCGGCTTTGTCGGCACCTACGCTCCGGAAATCACCATTGCGGCGGGCGCGTTGTAACATGCAAGATTGAACATAGATTGGCGGCAACTTGGGCAGTTCGCCGCCTTAGCCCGCGGTTGCAGGTAACGCCATGTCCGACTTGCTGAGTCATCTCTTTGTTCCCATCG
>JBGPOB010000226.1:0-6187 GCA_041487815.1 Xanthobacteraceae bacterium
CGTAGGACGCCCATCCGATTGATCTCCGCGCGGCTCATCGCAATCACCGTCATCCGCCGTAACCTCCCCATGCCGTTCAAAAACCGGGGAGAGTGACATCTCTAACGGGGCCAACGGTGACTTCTCAATCGGGCGTCTACACATCGGATTCGCATAAGACATATTATGGAATATTTGGCGGCGATGTTTCACTTCCCATACCCAACAATCGGGGGTATTAGTTATGAGCAGCCCACAAAAACTGGTGCTGCTCAGCGGCCCGGAGATTGGGCTGGATGAGACATCCATGCGTTTCCGACTGGTCTATGAAGGTCCGCTGCGCCCCACTGGACGCGATCCGGTGAATGGACAGAGCGATCCATTAGCCGCTCACAAACATACGATCCGGCAATGCTTTCATACCCAGCTAAAGCAGCTCTGGAAGACTGACAAATTTCTTAGTACCTACGTCGTCGATCCAAAAGCTTATCCGAACCCGCGGCACATTTCCGATACAAACGCATATTGGGGCGACACGACGGAAAAGATTCCATTTGCCGAGGCCGTGGCGCGTCAGTTTCCCATGTTCGGCTATCGGTTCGTGCCGCTCGTGCAAAAGCAACTATCGCTTCTCTGTGGCCTCGATATCCTGTTTCTACGCCGGGATATTCCGGGCAGCGTCATATCGGCTGGCGACATTGACAATCGCCTTAAGTCTTTGATTGACGCGCTGCGGCTGCCGCAAAATGCGTCAGAGCTAGTCGGACACGATAAGCCGGGCACCGATGAAGACCCATTCTTTTGCTTGATGCAAGACGACAACCAAGTGTCTCGACTAACTGTCGAGACTGACACGTTGTTAGACCCAAGCAGTGGATCGAATGTCGATCTAAGTCGGGCGCGAGTGATAGTCACGGTGGACTTGCGTCCATATTACGTGACCAACCTCAATCTGAGTTTCGGCGGTTCTTAGTCGCCTTCTTCCTAGAAGGCACAACCCGCCAAAACTCGCGATCTGCACTCTCTTCGCTTTCATCGGCTTCTGCGTCGCGCGCTGCGTCGATAAATCGCTTCGATTGCTTGGGGTCGTCGGGCTTTCGTTCTGTGGCCATGCAGCGGCCATATCACAATTTGCCCAACTTCCTCAACTTTCTCAGGCCACGCGCCGGAAGTCCTGCCCAAGGCTTGCGCTTAGGCTTCGGCGCTATGAGTTGTTTGATACGTGAGCCGCTTGCCCTTGCCAGAACGGACGGCCAGCGCCTCGCGTTGCGCGTCGTTAATGCCAAGCCGCGCGCGCGTGTTTTGGCGGAAATCAAACTCGGCCAAGTATCTATCCAAGTGCTTTTGATCGACGTGCTGATAAACGCCGATCAGACCGCGCTTGAAGATCGAAAAGAAGCCTTCGAGCGTATTGGTATGCACATCGCCGCGCGTCCATTCGAACTTGGAGTGGTCAACGCTTTCGTGACTGGCAACTGGCGGAAATTTGTAATGCTGCGCAGCGTCGGTCACGAGACGGCTTTCCGCATGCACATACTGATACAGGTATGGCGTCACGCCGCGATGATCCAACGTCACGGAACGGATAGGCCCGCCACGCTCCACAAGGCTCAGTACATGACCATAGGGGCGCTTGCGACCCGGTCCGCGTTTGGTCTTTTGGGAATTGGTCAACGCCGTTTCGTCGGCCTCCACGGTCTTGCCAGTGCCGCCGAGAGGCCCGCTGGACGCATCCGGCGCTACGGCATGGCGAATGCGATGGCCAAGGTGCCAAGCGGTTTTCATGCCGCAGCCGAGCATCCGTTGAAGCTGGCGCGTCGAAATGCCTTTCTTGCTGGCGCACATCAAATGGATGGCTTGCAGCCACAGGTGCAGCGGCAGATGGCTGTCCTCGAAAATGGTGCCGACACGTACCGTAAATGGCTTGCGGCAGGCGTAGCACTTGTAGAGACCCGCGCGGGTGGTCTTGCCGTTCAGGCGTCCGATTTTCTCGCCCGTGGCCTCGCAGTGAGGACACGCCGGACCGTTCGGCCAAAGCTGGGCTTCGACATATTCAAATGCGGCTTTTTCGTTGTGAAAGCGGTCGGCGGAAAGAACAGATTTAGCCATGACTTGCCTCGTTTTGTTAAGGCAATCTAGCTCAGGGAAATGGGTATGTCAAGTGAAACATCGCCTATTTGGCCTGGCAGCGGGCACTACCAAATTCTGAGCAATTTTAGGCAACTTGCTGGCAACGGCTGGATTTCAACGTCCGCTTGTTCCGACCCATCGATCTAGTCCGACAATTCGATCGTCATGCCGTCATAGGCCGGCTCGACGTTCGGCGGTAATTTTCGGCGCAATTCCTCGTAATCCAGATCGGCGTGCAGATTGGTCAGGATCGCGCGTTCGGGCGCCAGCCGCGCAATCCAGCTCAACGCGTCCTCGACATTGAAATGGCTCGGGTGCGGCCGGTAGCGCAGCGCGTCGACAATCCAGACCTTGAGCCCGGCCAGCACCGGCAGGCTTTCGTCAGGCAGGCCGACGAGATCGCTCGAATACGCAAGGCTGCCGAAGCGAAAGCCCATTGATTGGATGTCGCCGTGGTCCTGTTCGAATGGGATGGCCGTCAACGCGCCACCGGCGCCGGCAATCGTAATCGGATGGCCCGGCACGATCCGATGCTCGGTGGCGATCGGCGGATAGCCACTGCCGGGTCGCGCGACAAAGCAGTAGTTGAAGCGGTGGAACATCACCCGCGACGTGGCGTCATCGAGATAGAGCGCGATTTGCCGCTGCTGCTTGATGTAAAGGCTGCGCAGATCGTCGACGCCATGGGTGTGGTCGGCGTGTTCGTGCGTGATCAGCACGCCATCGAGCCCGTCGACATCGGCGTCGAGCAACTGCTCGCGCAAATCCGGTGACGTATCGATGAGCACGCGGGTTGTTCCGCTGCCGGTCTTGCGTTCGACCAGGATCGAGCAGCGCCGGCGCCGGTTTTTGGGGTTGGAAGGATCGCAGGCGCCCCAACCCAATGCCGGCCGCGGTACCCCGCCGGACGAACCGCAGCCGAGAATCGTGAATTTCAGGGTCATGCCGTGCCGGGCCCGGCGGCCGAAACTTTTGAAAACAGGCGGAAGAAATTTTCCGTGGTCTGGCGCGCGATTTCCTCAAGCGGCACGCCGCGCACCTCTGCCAGCGTCTTCGCCGTTTCGGCGACAAATGCCGGCTCATTGCGCCGGCCGCGATGCTTGCCCGGCGCCAGATACGGCGCGTCGGTTTCGACCAGTATCCGGTCCGCGGGTAAATCCGCTGCAATGGCGCGGAGTTGCTCGGACTTCTTGAAGGTCAGGATGCCGGTGAACGAAACATAGTGCCCGAGTGCCACCGCGCGCCGCGCGAGCTCGGGCCCGCCGGTAAAGCAGTGCAAAACCGCGGGGAAGGCGCCCTTCCCCATTTCTTCCTCGAGAATCCGCGCGGTATCGGCGTCGGCGTCGCGGGTATGGATGACGAGCGGCAGCGCCGTCGCCCGCGCCGCGGCGATATGGTTGCGGAAGCCGCGCTCCTGCGCCTCGCGCGGGCTGTTGTCGTAGAAATAATCAAGCCCGGCTTCGCCGATGGCGACGACTTTCGGATTGCGGCTGCGCGCCACGATCTCGTCCACCGGAATATCGAGCTCTTCATGCGCATGGTGCGGATGCGTGCCGACCGAACAAAAGACATCCGGATATCGTTCGGCAATCCCCAGCACGGCGTCGTGCTGGCGTATGCGCGTCGAGATCGTGACAATGCGGCCGACGTCCGCGGCACGGGCACGCGCGACGATATCGTCAATCTCGTTGCCAAAATCCGGAAAGTCGAGGTGGCAATGGCTGTCAACGAGCATCGGGTCAGCTCGCGCCTGCCGCGACCGGTTCGACGTAGCGTGGAAAGATTGGCGCCGGCGCGGGCAACGGACTTCCATGTGCAATCCGCTTGTGCCCGCCAAGCTCGGAAAACTGCCGCTCGGAGGCGGGCACTGCGAGCAGGTCAAGCAGCTTGGACGCGCCTTCGGGCGTGAACGGCTGCGCCAGAATGGCGACCTGCCGCAACACTTCCGCCGTGACGTAGAGGACCGTGCCTTGCCGCCGCGTGTCGGTCTTGGCGAGCGCCCATGGCGCTTCGCCGGCAAAATAGCGATTGGTTTCCGCGACCACGGCCCAGGTCGCCTGCAAAACCAGATGAAGCTGCTGGGTCTTCATGGCCTCGCGCGCCTTGCCGAGCATGGCATCGGCCCGCGCCAGGATCGCCTTGTCCGTGTCGCTCAAGGGGCCGGCCTGCGGCAACTGGCCGCCGAATTGGCGCGCGACCATCGACAACGAACGCTGGGCGAGATTGCCGAGATCGTTGGCAAGGTCGGCATTGATGCGGTTGACGATGGCTTCGTGATTATAGTTGCCGTCCTGGCCGAACGGCACTTCGCGCAGGAAAAAATAGCGCACCTGATCGACGCCGTAGGCGTCGGCGAGCGCAAACGGGTCGACCACATTGCCGACCGATTTCGACATTTTCTCGCCGCGGCTGAACAGGAAGCCGTGCGAGAACACGCGGCGCGGCACCTCGATCCCCGCCGACATCAGAAACGCCGGCCAGTAGACCGCATGAAAACGCACGATGTCCTTACCGATGACATGGAGATCGGCGGGCCAGTAGCGCTTGAACTTGGCGCTTTCGGTGTCGGGAAAGCCGGCCGCGGTGATGTAGTTGGTCAATGCGTCGACCCAAACGTACATGATGTGCTTGGGATTGCCCGGAACCTTGATGCCCCATTCGAACGTGGTGCGCGAGATTGACAGGTCCTTGAGGCCCCCGCGCACAAAGCTCGCGACTTCGTTCGATCGTTCTTTCGGCAGCACAAACGGCGGATCGCGCTCGTAGAGATCGAGGAGCTTGTGCTGATAGGCCGAGAGGCGGAAGAAATAGCTCTCTTCCTCCACCCACTCCACCGGCGTGCCTTGCGGGCCGACGCGCTCGCCCTTGTCGTTGAGCCGCGTTTCTTGCTCGTCGTAGTAGGCCTCATCGCGCACCGAATACCATCCGGAATACTTGCCCAGATAGATGTCGCCGTTGTTCTCCATGCGCTCCCAGATCGCGATCGAGGAACGGTGGTGACGCGCTTCGGTGGTGCGGATGAAGTCGTCGTTGGAGCAATTCATGCGCGCCACCATGGCGCGGAAGTACGGCACGTTGCGCTCGACCAGTTCATGCGGCGAAAGGCCCTCCTTCACGGCGGTCTGGTGCATTTTGATGCCGTGCTCGTCGGTGCCGGTCAGGAAGAAAACGTCGTAACCGTCGAGCCGCATGAAGCGCGCGATGGCGTCGGTCGCGATCGCCTCGTAGGCGTGCCCGATGTGCGGAGGGCCATTCGGATAGGCGATGGCCGTCGTGACGTAATAACGGGGCTTTTGGGTCATTTCCTGAAAACTTGCTGCTGGCCGCACCGCGCGTCGCCGGCGTTTGGTATCAACCGCGTTGGGCCTCGGCAAGCAGACTGAAGGCGGAAAAGACCAGCGGTTTTCGATCGAGGTTGAAGATGTCGGCCTCGGTCACGGCCCGGCTGAACTTGGCCGAGGCTTCCGCAACCCGCGCGAGCTGGCGCGTATCCTTGAATTCGATCATTCGCGCGGCAATCCAACTCTGCACCGTATCGACAAATGTGGCGAGCGCGTCCTCATCGCGGGCGATGGTGTCTCCGACGGCATGCAGCGCTTGCGGGTCGGTGCCTGGCAATGCGTCGAGCAGGCCGATCAGGCGCGTGCGCAACGCCAGCACTTCTTCGTCGCAAAGCGCGATGGCCTTGGCGACATTGCCGTCCGCAAGCGCGGCGGCGGCGCGCAATACGCCGCTGTTCCTATCGATGCCGAGCGCGTCGGCTGCCGCACTGATAATGTCCGGCGCATCCAGTGGATGCAGCGCGAGGCGCCGGCAACGCGAGCGGATCGTCGGCAACAATCGCCCGGGTGCGTGGCTGACGACCAGGAGCAGCGACCGCGGCGGCGGCTCTTCCAAATTTTTCAACAGCGCGTTGGCGCCCTCGCGATTGAGATCCTCGGCGCTATCGACGATGCAGACGCGCCAGCCGCCCTCGCCGGCCGTCGAGCCGAAAAACCGCACCGCACGCTTGATCTGATCGACAACGATGACCGTGCGCAGCTTTCCGGTGTCGCCAACGGTGCGCTCGAAGACCAGA
>JBGPOB010000227.1:0-6175 GCA_041487815.1 Xanthobacteraceae bacterium
AAGATGAGCCCCACCCCACCCGCCGCGGCGTGAACAAGAATGGTTTGACCCGGTTCAACGCGAAACGTCCGCCGCAGCAGGTACTGCGCGGTCATGCCCTTGAGCATCATCCCGGCGGCCTGCTCGTAGCTGATGCCGCCCGGCAGCGGCACGGCGCGCTCCGCCGGCACCAGGCGCTCCTCGGCGTAGCCGCCGAGCGCGGTGACGTAGCCGACGCGATCGCCGACCTTGATGTCGGTCACGCCCGGGCCCACCGCCACCACATCGCCCGCGCCCTCGTTGCCGGCAATGAATGGCAATCCGCCCGGCGCCGGATACATGCCCATGCGGAAATAGGTGTCGATGAAGTTGACCCCGCAGGCACGCTGCTTGATCCGGACCTGCCCCGGCCCAGGCGCCGCAACCTCAACCTGCTCGTAGATCAGGACTTCAGGACCGCCATGCTTGTGAACGCGAACTGCTGCAACCATCGACTTTCCCCACAATCAGGATTTGACCGGCCTTTGTTGAAACATACCGACCTACGGCGGCGCAAGCGGCCAAAGCTCAGGCCTTGTCGCGCCCACGGCGCCGGCGCATGGCCGCAATGTTAACGGCCTCGACCGCACCGGCGAACACCATCGCAAAATAGATGTAGCCGCGCGGAATATGAAAGTCGAAGCCGTCCGCCAATAGGGCAACCCCGATCAGCACAAGAAAGGCCAGCGCCAGCATTTTGGTCGTGGGATGCTCGGCAATGAAGCTGCCGACATAACCCGACGCGAAATACATCACCGCAACGGCGATCAACACCGCGGCGATCATGATACGGATGTCCTGCGCCATGCCGATGGCGGTCACGATCGAATCGATCGAAAACACCACGTCGACGACGATGAGTTGCGCGATCACGAATGCGAACGCACGACCGGCCGTCGTGGCGGTCGTTGGCGTCGGGACCTCGCGTGGCTCGACTTCGGCGTGGATTTCGTGCGTTGCCTTGGCGATCAGGAACAGGCCGCCGCCGGCAAGAATGGCATCATGCCACGAGAAAGCCTTGCCAAATACGGCGACGACCGGTTCGGTCAAACCGATCAGCGCGGTCAGACCAAACAGCAGCAAAACCCGGAATAGCAGGGCAAGGGACAAACCAATCTGGCGCGCGCGCCGCGCTTGCGCCTGATCGAGCCGCGACACCAGCACCGAGATGAACACGACATTGTCGATGCCAAGCACGATTTCGAGCGCGCTCAACGTGACCAGCGCGATCCAGGCGTGCGGGTCAGTCAAGAGTTCAATCAACGTCTACTCCTCTTGGGCTTTCCGGCGGAACAGGCCGACCGTGAGCATATAAAGTGCAATGGCGCAAAGCGGTACCGTGACCCACGGTCCCGGCCGCATATCATACCAAAGCGCCGCCAAGCCCAGGATCGCCCACGCGATCAGCGCGGCAATTGTGATCCCCCGCCCGCGTTTGACCCGCAGTGGATGGACAAACGCAAAGGGCAAGAATGTCGCGATCAGCAACGCCGTGACCGCCGATGCGGATAGCCACGGCTGCGGGGACAACAACACAAGGTAAAAGGCTGCGGCGTTCCATAGCGCCGGAAAACCTCGAAAATAGTTATCGGCGGTTTTCATGTTGCTATCGGCGAAATAAAGCGCGCCGGTGACGACGATCGCTGCGCCGGCGGGCATCGCAAGCACGTCGGGCAATAGCCCGGAACGCGCGATCGCATAGGCTGGGACAAAAACATAGTTCGCGTAGTCAACGACGAGGTCGAGCGTCACGCCCGACCAGCGCGGCATGACCTGGGCGATGGAAAATCGTCGCGCCAGCGGGCCGTCGATGGCATCGACGGCGAGCGCGACCCCAAGCCAGAAAAACATCGTCGGCCAATCTCGGTTGACCGCCGCTTGCAGCGCCAGCAGCGCCCAGGCGACGCCCGACGCGGTCACAATATGGACGAAGAAAACACCACGCGATGCTGCAACCATCGCTTCCTCGATTCAACTTCCTCGAATCATTCGCTCGCTTGGCACAGGCTCAGAAGATAGAATGACAACAAACCGCCGGGCAATGAATTCACCGTGGATCGAGTTTCAACCGATGTTGCGATTGTTGGCGCCGGGCCTGCCGGCCTCGCCGCCGCGATAGCGCTGGCCGCCGCCGGCGCCGCGACCACCGTCATCGGCAAACCTGCCAGCGACAACCGTACCACGGCCCTGCTTGCATCCTCGGTTACCGCGCTCGATACGCTCGGAGTGTGGAAGAATTGCCGCGCCGCCGCCGCGCCAATGCGTAGCCTGCGCATCGTTGATGCAACGCGGCGTCTCTGGCGCGCGCCGGAGGTCAGGTTTGACTGCGCCGAGGTCGGTCTCGACGCGTTCGGCTGGAACATCGAGAATCGATGCCTCGTCGATGCGCTGCTGCGCCGCGCGAATGAAATGGCGAATATCGCATTTTGCGAGGCCAACGCCCTGGATTTGGAAACCGGCAACCGTGAAATCGTGGTTTTACTCAGGGGTGGCGGCAAGATTTCAGCAAAGCTTGCCGTCGGCGCCGACGGCCGGCATTCAATGTGCCGCGCGGTTGCCGGGATCGCGACCGACAAACGGCAATACCCGCAGATTGCGCTGACGTTCAATCTGGCCCACAGCCGTCCCCATCGCGACGTTTCGACCGAGTTTCACACCGAGCACGGCCCGTTCACGCTGGTGCCGCTGCTGGGCGATCGCTCGAGCCTGGTCTGGGTAACCGAGCCGGGCGAGGCCGACCGGATCGAGGCGCTGGACGATGCGGCGCTCGCGTTCGAAATCGAGCGACAGGCGCATTCCATACTCGGAAAGATGGTACTCGAACCCGGACGGGGCCGCTTTCCGCTCGCCATAGAAACCGCGCAAAAATTCTCTGGCAACCGCATCGTTCTGGTCGGCGAAGCCGCGCATACGCTGCCGCCGATCGGCGCCCAGGGTTTTAATCTCGGGCTGCGCGACGTAGCGACCGTGGCGGAGCTGGTTGCGGAGGCCTTGCGTGACGGCGCCGATATTGGCGGCGCGCCCGTAACCGAGACCTATGATCGCCAGCGGCGCGCCGATACGACGACGCGCACGCTAGCGGTCGACCTTTTGAACCGAACGCTGCTGTCGGATTTCCTGCCGGTGCAGGCCGCCAGGGGCCTCGGTCTCTATCTCCTCGATCGGATCGGCCCTCTGCGCCGGGCGGTGATGCGCGAGGGCGTCGCACCGGCCGCGTCGACGCCGCGCCTGATGCGCGGAGAACAGATTTAGCGCGTCGGCTTGGACGTGCGGCGCGGCGCGCTGCGCGGAGAGGCTGGGTTTTCGCGAAATTGCGGCGCGATCGGCAGCGGCAGCGCCGGCAGCGTCTTCGACAGGCCGGCGATCGAATGCGCAAACAGGCCGCGCGCGGCAAAATGCGGGTCCTTCAGGGCTTCCGCAAGCGATGCGACGATGGTGCAGCAGCAGTCCGCCGCGGCGAAGATCGCACGCCACTCGCTTGCGCACTTGCCCGCGATGGCCGCGGCGACGGCTGCGCGCGTGGCTTGCGGATCGGCAAAATCGTCGCGCAGCGGCGAAGCCAGATCGATGGCCGCGCAAAATGCCTGCCAGAATTTCGGCTCGAGCGCGGCGCAGGCCACCAGCGCGCCGTCGCTGGTTTTGTAGAGCTGATAGCGCGGTGAGCCCCCGGCCAGCAGGTCTTCGCCCGCGCCGGGAAAGCGGCCGGTCGCGAAGCCCATCGCCAGCGCGTGCCACGCAAACGTGAACATGGCGTCGGCCATCGCGATATCGAGATGACAGCCCCGCCCGGTCGCGTCGCGCTGGCGCAGCGCCAATAATATGTTGATCACGGCCGGGAAGCTGCCGCCGGCGATGTCGGCGATCAGCGCCGGCGGCACCGTCGGCGCGCCGGCGCCAGGCTGCAAGGCGAGCAGCCCGGTAGTGCCAATGTAGTTGAGGTCGTGACCCGCTTCGCCCGCGCGCGGTCCGCTCTGGCCGTATCCGGAAATCGAACAGTAGATGACGCGCGGATTGGCGGCGCTCACCGCGGCATAGCCCAAGCCCAGCCGATCCATCACACCGGGACGGAACTGCTCGACCACGACATCAACGTCGGCCATCAACGCCTGCACGGCGGCGTTGCCGTCGCTGCTTTTGAGGTCAATCGTCCTGCTGGTCTTGCCGCGATTGAGCAGCACGAACGCCGCGCTCTCGCCGTCGATGTATGGCGGATAAAACCGCATCACCTCGCCTTCCGGCGGCTCGATCTTGATCACTTGCGCGCCCGCCTCCGCCAGCATCAGCGTCGCCAACGGGCCCGGCAGCAGAGCGCTGAAATCGAGCACCCGAATTCCACTCAACGGCAGGCTCATGGCGAGGAGACCTAATGCAACAGATTAACCGGCAATACGCCGGTCTGAATCACTCCATGACGCTGACGAGCGCGACCGGTGGTTGGAATTACATGGCGGCCGACACGGCTGCGGCAGGTTGGCACGGCCGTGGCGGTTTCCCTACCCGCGGCCGAGGCGAACGCGGCCGGCATGCTGGGCTGTGGACATGGCCGAAATCTCGCGCTCCCGGGGGCTGAAAACCACGCCAAACAACCGCAAAAACCCCCTATTCGCCACAAATCTGCTCTATATTGCAGTGGCATGAGCAAGACTCGCGCGGCAAAGTTCCAGATCGGCCAAGTCGTGAAACACCGCCTGTTTCCGTTCCGCGGCGTCGTATTCGACATCGATCCGACGTTCAACAACACCGAGGAATGGTACCAGTCGATACCCGCCGAGGCCCGCCCCAGCAAGGATCAGCCTTTTTATCATCTGCTCGCGGAGAATTCCGAAAGCGAATATATCGCCTACGTCTCCGAGCAGAATCTGCTGCCTGACACCTCCGGCGAGCCGGTTCGGCATCCCCAGGTCGCCGAAATCTTCCAGCGCGACCGCCAGGGGAATTATCGTCTCCGCAGCACGCTGATGCACTGAGCGCCGCCTCCGGCGGCATCGCCGGCGCCACGGGTCGGCGCAGCCAGTGCGTGACCATAGCCACGGCAAACCAGTCGCCTCAAATCGACAGCGCGCCCTAAGGCGCGCTGTCGCGATCCCGGCAACGGATTGAATTTAGAGCGGGATGAGTTTAGGCCGAATCGATTTGGGATTCCCAAATCAAGGTGGTTCTGATTCAACATGCTGGCTGGGATGGAGGCCAGCATGGATGGGCAAACCTTATTCTGTCGATCTTCGCGAGCGGGTGGTTGCGGCGGTTGAGACCGGCGGCATGTCATGTCACCGGGCGGCGGCGCAGTTTGGCGTGGGGGTCAGCACGGCCATCAACTGGGTCCGTCGCCTGCGAGAGACCGGGAGCGTTGCACCGGGCCAGATGGGCGGACACAAGCCGAAGTCGATTGCAGGCGAGCATCGTGCCTGGTTGCTGGAGCGGACGCAGGAGAGGGACTTCACCTTGCGCGGGCTTGTGTCCGAACTTGCCGAACGCGGGCTGAAGGTGGATTACCGGACGGTCTGGAGCTTCGTGCACGCCGAGAAGCTGAGCTTCAAAAAAAACCGTGGTGGCTGGCGAACGCGACCGTCCCGACGTCGCGCGGCGGCGGGCGCAGTGGGCCAAGTATCAGAACAAGATCGAGCCTGAGCGTCTGGTCTTCATCGACGAGACCTGGACCAAGACCAACATGGCGCCGTTGCGAGGATGGGCGCCGCTCGGCATCAGGCTCAAGGGCAAGGCCCCGCACGGTCACTGGAAGACAACGACGTTCCTCGCTGCACTGCGCCACGACCGGATCGATGCACCGTGGCTTCTCGAAGGCCCGATCGATGGCGAGAGCTTTCGAACCTATGTCGAGAAAGTCCTGCTCCCCACGCTTCGCCCCGGCAACATCGTCATCATGGACAATCTGGGCAGCCACAAGGGAAAGGCCGTGCGTCGGCTCATCCGCTCGGCCGGCGCCAAACTGATCTTCCTGCCGAAATACTCGCCCGACCTGAACCCCATCGAACAGGTCTTCGCCAAGCTCAAGCATCTGCTGCGCAAAGCCGCAGCGCGCACAGTCGACGCACTCTGCGTGGCAATCGGACAGCTCCTCGGAGCGTTCACACCCGATGAATGCACCAATTATTTCCGCAACGCAGGATATGCGCTAACCTAAATACATCCCGCTCTA
>JBGPOB010000228.1:0-6174 GCA_041487815.1 Xanthobacteraceae bacterium
CCATTGCCGCCGCCGCTTCGATCTGCGCCGGCTCGGCCACGATGAACAGCGACACCCGGATGCCGGCGGCCTTGAGCTCGGCAATCGCCGGCGCGAGTTGCGCGCGGCTGCCGGCGGCGTCGAGCCCGCCTTCGGTGGTGCGCTCCTCGCGCCGCTCGGGCACGATGCAGGCGGCATGCGGCCTCACCTTGAGCGCGATGGCGACCATTTCCGCAGTTGCCGCGATCTCGAGGTTGAGCGGCTTGCGGATATGCGCCATGAGCCGCTCGATGTCGTCGTCTCGAATGTGACGCCGGTCCTCGCGCAGATGCGCCGTAATGCCGTCGGCCCCGGCGGCAACCGCGATCTCGGCCGCGTGCAGCGGGTCCGGGTGGCGGCCGCCGCGCGCGTTGCGCAGCGTTGCGACATGGTCGATGTTGACGCCAAGGCGAAGCGGAACTGCGGCGGTCACGGCTTCAAACTACCCGTTCACCCGCTCGACCGAAGCGACCATGGATTTGGCGCGCAATTGCGCGATGATCGACGTCAGGTGCTTGAGGTCGTAGACTTCGAGATCGATGGTGAGCGCCGTGAAATCCTGGGCGCGCCGCTCCATGCGGATATTGTCGATATTGCCGTCGTGCTCCGCGATCACCTGGGTAATCTGGGCGAGCGAGCCCGGCTCGTTCGCGGATTCAACCGCGATGCGCGCGGGGAAGCGCCGTGCCGTGTCGTCGACGTCCCAGCGCACATCAAGCCAGCGCTCCGGCGTGTCCTCGAACGCGGCCAGCGCCGGCGACTGGATCGGATAAATCGTGATGGCCTCCCCCGGGGTCATGATCCCGACGATACGGTCGCCGGGGACGGCGCCGCCATTGGGCGCGAAACGAACCGGCAAGTCGCTATTGACGCCGCGGATCGGGATCGGGCCCGGGGTCGCATTCTCGTCCGGAACCCGGAAAACCACGCTCTTGGCCCGGCGCAAGCCGAACCATCCGCTGTCGGATTTCGCCGGCGGCACCGCCACGGCGCGTTCCTCCTTGTAGTCCGGATACATCGCGCGCACGACGTCGGAGGCCCGCATCTCCTGGCGCCCGACCGCCGCAAACACGTCCTCGATCGATGCGCGGGCCAGCCGCGGCAACGCGCCGGTGAGCCGTTCGTCGGAATAGTCGCGCTTGGCGCGCTGACACAGGCGCTCCAGCAGCCTGCGGCCAAGCCCCGCATACTGCGTGCGCACCGCTGCGCGCGTCGCCCGGCGGATCGCGGCGCGCGCCTTGCCGGTCACCACGATCGATTCCCAGGCCGCCGGCGGCGCCATCTGCGCCTTTGACGTCAGAATTTCGACTTCGTCGCCATTCTGCAGCTCGGAGGCCAGCGGCGCGGTCTTGCCGTTGATACGGCACCCGACCGCCGCGTTGCCGACGTCGGTGTGCACCGCATAGGCAAAATCGATCGGTGTCGCGCGCCGCGGCAAGGCGATCAGCTTGCCCTTCGGGCTAAAGCAGAACACCTGGTCGTGAAACAGTTCGAGCTTGGTGTGTTCGAGAAACTCTTCCGGATTGGATCCTTCGGCCAGGAGTTCGATCGTCCGCCGCAGCCAGGCATAGGCGTTTGATTCCCGCGACAGCTGTTCCGTCGGCACACCCGCGGCGTCCTTGTAGAGCGGGTGCGCGGCAATGCCGTACTCGGCGATCTCATGCATTTCCGCGGTGCGGATCTGCAATTCGACGCGCTGCTTGCCGGGGCCGATGACGGTGGTGTGAATCGACCGGTAGTCGTTCTGCTTCGGCGTCGAGACGTAGTCCTTGAAACGGCCCGGCACCACCGGCCAGGTGGTATGGACGACGCCCAGCGCCTGGTAGCATTCGGCAACCGAGTTCACGATCACGCGGAAGCCGACAATATCGGAAAGCTGCTCGAAGCCGACCGCCTTGCGCTCCATCTTGCGCCAGACCGAATAGGCGCCCTTGCGTCGGCCGTTTACCTTCGCATCGATGCCGCGATCGGCGAGCTTTTTCGCAAGCTGCTGCTCAATCTCGGAGATCAAGTCAACGTTGCGGGTCGCGACGTCGTCAAGCCTGCGGCTGATGACGTTGTAGGCGTCGGGATTGAGTTCGTGAAAGGCCAGGGTTTCAAGCTCTTCGCGCATTTCGTACATGCCGATCCGCGCCGCCAGCGGGGCATAGATGTCGATGGTTTCCTCGGCGGCGCGCCGGCGCGCATCCGGGGGCACGTGCGCAAGCGTGCGCATGTTGTGCAGCCGGTCGGCGAGCTTGACCAAGAGCACGCGCACGTCGTTGGCGATGGCGAGGAGAAGCTTGCGCAGGTTCTCCGCCTGCTTGGCCTCGCGCGAGACGAGATCGAGCTTCTTGAGCTTGGTCAGCCCCTCGACCAGCGCGCCGATGTCGCCGCCGAACATCTGGTCGATCTCGGAGCGGGTCGCCTCGGTGTCCTCGATCGTGTCGTGCAGCAAGGCCGCCGCGATCGTGGCGTCGTCGAGCTTGTGGTCGGTGAGAATGGCCGCGACTTCGAGCGGATGCGAGAAGTACGGATCGCCCGATGCGCGCATCTGCTCGCCGTGCGCCTTCATCGCATAGACATAGGCGCGGTTGAGCAGGTCCTCATTGACCTTGGGATTGTATTTGCGCACGCGCTCGATGAGGTCGTACTGGCGCATCAGCGGCGGCGCGCCAACCCGCTGACTCTCGTGGCCGGGACTGCCGCCAGGGCTCTTTGCCAGTGACTGGCCCACGATTGGCGCAGCGCGATCGGGCCGGGCCCGGGTCCGGGCCTGATTTTGCATCCGGGGCAGATCGGTTGGCGAACGCGCCATACGATTTGGTGCCTTGTCTCGTGTCCTGGCCTTAAGTCTCGCGACTCTCCTCGCGGTTCCGGCGACCGTGTCCGCAAACTACCACGCGCGCTCCGGCGCGCTATACGCAAATATTCCTGAGTGGTTCACGAAACAAGAACGGCCCGGCGGGGCCGGGCCGTCAAACCAAATTCGCTGTGCATAAAGCCGGCTGGCGGAAGACCTATTCTTCGTCGTCGGGTTCGACCGGCTCGGGCCGCACTTCGGGAGGCGCCAGGCCCTCGAGGCCCTTGAGCAGCTCTTCCTCGGTCATGCGATCCATTCCGCCCTCGGCCGCGTCGGACTTTTCGCCGCCGGGACCGATCAACTGCACGGCCTCGGGCTCCGGCTCATCCACTTCGACGTACTTCTGCAGCGAGTGAACCAGATCCTCCTTCAGATCGCCCGGGGAGATCGTCTCATCGGCGATTTCGCGCAGGGCCACGACAGGATTTTTGTCATTGTCACGATCGATCGTGATCTGCGCGCCGGAGGAAATCATGCGGGCGCGATGGCTGGCGAGCAGCACCAGATCGAAGCGGTTGTCGACTTTGTCGATACAGTCCTCAACGGTGACACGGGCCATGGGCTCGGCGCTCCTTCGATGGGCAATGCTTGGGTGGGCAAGGCGGTGAAGCCGCGCGTTAGATAGAGGTTGCACGCCAAAAGAGCAAGGTCATTGTTCAGGGATAATAATAGCTTGGCCTTCCCGCGCGGCTCTGTTAGGCAACTCTTGGGCCCGCGACGGTCAATTTCCAGTTCGGCGGTCGCGGCGGCGCGGAGCAGCTATTGCAATCGCTGTACAACCGGGCCAGCCCAAGGAAGACAACATTACCGCCATCGCGGCGCCGGATTTCCCGGCGACAAAATTGTGACGCTAGGGGGACACGCCGCGACAACTTCCAATTCAATAGAGAGTATTGTGATGACTGCTCCAGGGGAAAAGATTGCGCTGTTCATCGACGGCGCCAATCTCTATGCGACGGCGAAGTCACTCGGCTTCGACATCGACTACAAGCGCTTGCTGCGGGAATTTCAATCGCGCGGCAATTTGCTGCGGGCTTTCTACTACACCGCGATCGTCGAGGATCAGGAATACTCGTCGATCCGTCCGCTGATCGATTGGCTCGATTACAACGGCTATGCCGTCGTCACCAAAGCCACCAAGGAATTCGTCGATCAGACCGGCCGCCGCAAGGTCAAGGGCAACATGGACATCGAGCTCGCCGTCGATGCGATGGAGATCGCCGGCACGATCGATCACATGGTGCTGTTCTCCGGCGACGGCGACTTTCGCTCGCTGGTCGAGGCGGTGCAGCGGCGCGGCGTCCGGGTGACGGTGATCTCGACCATCTCGACCCAGCCGCCGATGGTCGCCGACGAATTGCGCCGCCAGGCCGACGTGTTCGTCGACATCGTCGACCTGCAGACGAAAATCGGCCGCGATCCCGGCGACCGCACGCCGCGCGAACATCGTGAGCCGCGTGAACCGCGCGAGGCGCGTGAGCCGCGCCACACGCCGCAGTTCTTGCAGCGCCCGACGACCGCGCCGGTGCGCGCGACCGTCGGCGCGGACGAGGAATTCGACGAGGAATAAAGCATTTCCAGGCGAAGTGGGAACCGGTTCGCCGTCTCGCCGCGCTGCGGCGCGCGGGCCGGAAATGCGACAAATCGGGAAGCTGGAGCGCTTTCATGAATCCGCTCAACGTGAAGGCGCTCTAAGCGATGCCGGCGGCCGAGCCGCCGCGCGACTGTCCCCGCTGCCCGCGCCTTGCCGCCTACCGTGCCGAGCTACGCGCGCGCGAGCCGGCATGGTTTAACGCGCCGGTTCGTTCGTTCGGGCCGCGTGAAGCGCGGCTGTTGATCGTCGGCCTGGCTCCGGGCGCGCAAGGCGCCAACCGGACAGGACGGCCGTTCACCGGCGACTATGCCGGCGACCTTCTCTACGCGACGCTCACGGAGTTCGGTTTTGCGCGCGGCGAATATCGCGCGCGACCCGACGACGGGCTGGCGCTCGAGGACGCCCGCATCACCAATGCCGTGCGCTGCGTGCCGCCCGAAAACAAGCCGAACGGCAGCGAGATCAACCACTGCCGCCATTTCCTCGCCGCCGAAATCGCCGCGATGCCGCGATTGGCCGCGCTCATCGTGCTTGGCCGCATTGCCCATGACAGCGCCTGCCGCGCGCTCGGCCTGCGGCTGGCCGCGGCGCCGTTCGCGCACGGCGCGGTCCACGCCGCCGAAAAATTTCAGCTCTTCGACAGCTATCACTGCTCGCGCTACAACACCAATACGGGCGTGCTGACGCCGGACATGTTTCGCGCGGTGTTTCAAAACGTGCGCAGGCATCTCGACGCGCTCGCATGATCGTCATGGTGAGAAGCGCGTAGCGCGACGAAGCAATCTCTCCGCGACGCACGCGCTTGGATCGAGATTGCTTCGCGGAGCCGGTGCCCGGACGGCGCAATGTGCCGATCCGCGTGCTCGCAATGACACGAACGCACTGCCATGCGCAAATGCGGATCAGTCTTCCACGTACGACATGAACTCAAGGAGCGAGCCGTCGGGGTCGCGGAAATAGACGCTGGTGCCGGCGCCCCGCGCGCCGTTGCGCGCCACCGGCCCGACTTCGATCGAAACCTTGCACTGCTCAAGATGCGCGATGGCGTTCGCGATCGGCCCCGGCCATTCGAAACAAAGATCGCTGTTGCCGGGCGCCACCGGCAGCCGCGCCACCGGCTCCGCCTTCAGCCCGGGACCGTGCAGATTGAGCTGAGTGTCGCCGAAGCGATAGACGGTACGGCCGCCGAGCTTGACGAGTTCGGCGCCGAGTACATCGCGGTAGAACGCGTTGGAGCGCGCCCAGTCCGACACGTGGATGACGCAGTGGTCGAGTTTGACGCGCACAGCCATTGTTCACTCGCAAGATTGCAGCGGGCGCGATCGCCGCCACAGACGCCGCATTCTAATCCCAATCGACGCGTGGTCCTTGGCGGTCACGCACGCGTTACCGCCGGCCGGCCGGCCGAATTGGTACAATATCACCGTTGCACCTGCACCATATCGGCCAATCATGCCGACCGGGGAGGAACATCGCCATGGATCACCGTATCGCTTGCGGCATCGCGCTCGCTTTCGTGCTCGGCGGCTCGATCGCGATTGCACAGACGCCGGCGCCGCCAAACGCACGCGTCTATATCATCAGTCCGCAGGATGGCGCGAGCGTGGAAAGCCCGTTCGTCGCGCGCTTTGGTCTCTCGGGGATGGGCATCGCGCCCGCCGGCGTGGAGAAGCCCAACACCGGGCACCATCATCTCCTGATCGACACCGACCTGCCAAAG
>JBGPOB010000229.1:0-6168 GCA_041487815.1 Xanthobacteraceae bacterium
ATCGCCCCAGCGGGTGACGGCGCGGAATTTGTCCGCATCGAGGGTGTCGAGCGACACGTTGAGCCGCTTGATGCCGTGGCTCGCGAGGTCCTTGGCGTATTTGCGAAGCTGCGAGCCGTTGGTCGTGATCGTCAATTCGTCGAGCGCGCCCGACCGCAAATGGCGCGACAGCGAGGCCACCAGCGTCATGATGCCGCGCCGCACCAGCGGCTCGCCGCCGGTCAGGCGCAGCTTGCGCACGCCGCGGCTGACGAATACCGAACACAGCCGGTCAAGTTCTTCCAGGCTCAGCACATCGGCCTTGGGCAGAAACGTCATATTTTCCGACATGCAATAGACGCATCGGAAATCGCAGCGGTCCGTCACCGACACCCGCAAATAGGTGATCGCGCGCGCGTACGGATCGACGAGCGGCTTGCCGACCGCGGGTGCTGGAGGGGACGCTGACAAATCTGTTGCCATGCTGTTGGATCGATGGCCGCCTAGTTAACTGCGGGCCAGGTTGACATATCAACCCTCATATAGGGCATTCTGACGAAATTGGGGAGGGTGGGGCATCCCCTCCCTTGACCCGCGGGAGCCGAGATGGCGGACGATGAAATTTGGCCGGTCGAACTGCGCCTGCGCAAGGATCGCAAGGTGCTGGCGATTGTCTTCGACAACGGCGAAAAATTCGAGCTGCCGGCCGAGGCCCTGCGGGTGAACAGCCCGAGCGCGGAAGTCCAGGGCCACAATCCGGATGAGCGCAAAACCGTCGCCGGCAAGCGAAAAGTCGAAATCCTGGAGATTCAGCCGGTCGGCAACTATGCGGTACGATTGGTGTTCGACGACCTGCACTCGACGGGAATTTTCAGCTGGCCCTATCTCGCCGAGCTTGGGCGCCGGCACGATTTCTACTGGCGCCGCTACACCGACGAACTTGCCGCCAAGGGCCTGTCGCGCGATCCCTGAACGCGAACCTATCTCAAGACCACGACCGCCGAACCGACCGAGATCCGGTCGTAAAGATCGGTCACATCTTCATTGGTCATGCGGAAGCAGCCGGATGATACCGCCTGGCCGATTGTTTCGGGCTCGTTCGAACCGTGAATGCGGTAGAGCGACGAGCCGAGATAGATGGCGCGCGCGCCAAGCGGATTTTGAATCCCGCCCTTCATGTAGCGGGGCAGGTCCGGGCGCCGGCGCAGCATTTGTGGGGGCGGGTTCCAGTCCGGCCACTCGCGCTTGCCCGAAACCCTGGTTTTTCCGGCCCAGGTAAACCCGACGCGGCCGACACCGATGCCGTACCGGATGGCAGAGCCGCCCGACTGCACGAGATAGAGCCGACGTTCGCCAGTGTTGATCACAATCGTGCCGGGCGCAAAATCGCCCGTAAAATTGACATTTTGGCGCGGGATCGGAGAGACGCGACCGCCGCCGAAGAATGATGCTAGCGGCCCGCCACCGGACATATCGTGCGTGTCAGCCCATACCGACCCGGCTGTAATCGCTAGCACGGCGCATGCAACGAGCGCGCGCGCCAAACATTCCTGCATCATTTCAAGCCGCCGCATTGTTCGTACCCACCCGCCAGTTCCGCCTGCCAATGGCGCGCGCGCCAATTGGATTCGTTGGCGGTCGGGGAAGCCGGTCCGCACCTAACGCATGCGCGGGCGGTGCGCAAGCCGAGCGCTTCGCACCGCCCGAGGTTGTCAACGGCCGAACCGCGGACGATGCGGGTAGTTAACACAAATCCGCCAGCTCCAAGCCGCAGGCATAGCAAGCCGCTATCGTTTGAATATCAAAACGGTGGTTTTTCCGTCTAGGGTAGGAGGCGTATATCACCCTGGGAAACGGCAATGTTGCCGCATCCCTGATTGCGGGAACTGGTTGCGATGGCGACCTTGGCCACTGCAGCGCGTCTGCGCGAAAATTTCGAGCGCTGCCGCGACATGGACGGGTCGCCAACGAGCGGCTGTTGGCTTTGACGCTGGCAAGCCGCGAGGTCGAGCCGGAGTTTGCGCTCGCCGCTGAACGGCTGATCGCGCGCCTTAAGGATTCAGGGGTCGGCGCGAGCGCGCCGGCCGTCGGCGAACCGATGCCGCCATTCCTGCTGCCGGACGAGCGTGGACATCTGGTCAGCCTAGAGCACCTGCTCGACACCTCGCCGGTCGCGGTCGCTTTTCACCGTGGGCACTGGTGTCCATACTGCCGCATCAGCATGAATGCGCTGGCTGGGGCCCAGCAGAAGATCGGCAAGGCCGGCCAGATCGTCGCCATCATGCCCGAGCGCCAACAATTTGCCGAACATATTAAAATCGAAGCGGAGGCCGCGTTTCCCGTTCTCACCGATATCGACAATGGCTATGCCATGTCGCTTGAACTCGCGGTTTGGGTCGGAGAGGAAATGCAGCGCTTGATGTCCAATCGTGGGCGCAGTTTGCCGGAATACCAAGGCAATGATTCTTGGACCCTGCCGATACCGGCGACCTTTGTGGTGACCAGAAATGGACTGATTACGGCGCGCTATCTCGATCCCGACTATCAACGGCGCATGGCAATTGAAGATTTGCTCGCCGCGCTCAATGCGGCGGGCTAAGGCTGGAACGGCGCTCGCTATTCCGATGAACGCATCGCCGCCGCTCCAGCAACTGGCCGAAGTATTTCAGCGATGTAGTGACTTGGACGCTTCGCTGGCTGACCGGCTGCGAACTTACTCCGACGTCGTCGGTAGCTGCGGCCGGGGCGGGCTGTCATGCTGCGCACGTCTTTGTGCTATAAAACAATGCGGGCCGACCCAGCGCAGGGTGCGCCCAAAAAAACCGGAGGGAGATATGGTACGCAGTGGACATTGCAGAACTACATTTGCCGCGCTCGCCGCGGCCGCGGTCGGCCTATCGCTCGCGGGAACGGCATCCGCTCAAAGCCAAGTCGAGCGCGGAAAATATCTGGTCGGAATCGCGGGTTGCACCGATTGCCACACGCCCGGATATTTCTTTGGCAAGCCGGATATGGCGCGCTACCTGGGAGGGTCTGAAGTCGGCTTCGAAATTCCAGGCCTCGGCGTCTTTCACGGGCCTAACCTGACGCCGGATCCGGACACCGGTCTCGGAAAATGGTCGGTGGATCAGGTTATCGCTGCGCTGCAGACCGGCAAGCGGCCCGACGGGCGCGAGCTCGCGCCGATCATGCCCTGGCGTGCTTTTGCCACGTTCACCAAGGAGGACGTCACCGCAATTGCCGTGTACCTGAAGTCGGTCCCGGTCGTGAAGAATAAGGTTCCTGGACCCTTCGGTCCCACCGACAAGCCGACCGAGTTCGTCATGAAGGTGGTGCCCGGCGAAGGCAAGAAATGAACACTTGGCGGCAACGCCATCAGCAATAGGCAATCAGCAAGAGGTAATAGGTGCGCCCATGAAGTTGTACATGCATCCGGTATCGATGACGAGCCGGCCCGTGCGGCTGTTCCTGCAGGACAACAAGATCGCCTGCGACGAGCAACTTGTCGATCTTATGACCGGCGAGCACTACAAGGAGCCGTATGCCTCGTTTAATCCGAACCGGCTGGTTCCGGTGCTCGAGGACGACGGCTTCAAGCTGACGGAATCCTCGGCGATCCTGAAATATCTCGCCGACAAGACCAACTCGCCGGCTTATCCGAAGGATCTCAAGCAACGGGCCAGGGTCAACGAGATGATGGATTGGCTCAATACCAATTTCTATCGCGAGTTCGGTTATGGTCTGTGCTATCCGCAGCTGTTCCCCAACCACAAACGTAGAAGCGATGAAGCGCATGCCGCAACTATCGAATGGGGACAGAAGAACGCGCAGGTCTGGCTGCAAATCCTCAATGACTATTGGATCGGCCCAAACAAACCCTATCTGTGCGGCAACGACATCACCATCGCCGACTACTTCGGCGCCGGGCTGGTCTCGCTGGGCGAAGTCATCCGCTGTGATTTTTCAAAATATCCCAACGTCCAGCGCTGGTTGAACAACATGAAAAAGCGGCCAAGCTGGGGCAAGGTAAACGACGTGTTCTATGGGCTGGTCGAGTCGGTCAAGGGTCAGCCGTTCCAGGCACTGTGATCGGCGCTGGCGGCCGTTCGAGACGACTTGGAGGCACTCATGAGCTTCTTTCGCGGACTGGATCCGGCCGCCGGCGACGCCTATCAATGCGAGGCGATCGAGCGGGTCATTGTGCCGCGCACGGTCGATCTCGGCGACTTCGCCGTGCGGCGCGCGTTGCCGTCGGCGCAGTCGCGTATGGTCGGCCCGTTCATTTTCTTCGATCACTTCGGGCCGGCCGAATTCCAATCCGGCGCCGGGCTCGACGTGCGGCCGCATCCCCATATCGGTCTTGCTACGGTGACCTACCTCTTCGAAGGCGAGGTAATGCATCGCGACAGCCTCGGGACAGTTGCCGCGATTAGGCCTGGCGAAGTCAACTGGATGACAGCCGGCCGCGGCATCGCCCATTCCGAACGCACCGCGTCGGAGCGGCGCAAGGGCGGTGAGCATTTGCACGGATTGCAATGCTGGGTCGCCCTGCCGCAAGCGCAGGAGGAAATGGCGCCGGAGTTCGTGCACTACGGCGTGCGCGACTTTCCGCTGATCTCCGATGTCGGCAAGACCGTGCGCGTGGTCGCCGGCGAAGCCTATGGTGCGCGCTCGCCGCTGGCCGCGACCTCGGCAACGTTGTTCGCGGACATCACACTCGCCGCCGGCGCGCAGCTGCCGATCGATGCCAACTATGAAGAGCGGGCGATTTATATCGTCGAGGGCGACATCGAGATCATGGGCGACCACTTTGGGCCGCAGCAACTGCTGGTGCTCCGGCCCGGCGACGCGCTGGCGCTGACGGCGGTCAACGATGCGCGCGTTACGTTGTTCGGCGGCGAGCCGATGGACGGCCCGCGCCACATCTGGTGGAATTTCGTGTCCTCGCGCAAGGAGCGCATCGAGGAAGCCAAGCAGCAGTGGAAGACCAATCGCTTCGATCCGGTGCCCGACGAAGTCGAATTCATTCCGCTGCCGGAAAACCGGCCGCCGCTCGAGGCGATTTCGCCTGGGACGGCTGTCGCTTGACAGCGATCCGCTCCGCCTTATGAGTAGATGGAAGTTGCTGCGGATTGCGAGTTGATCCGGAAGGGTCATTGATCTGGACGGTCTGCGTATACGAATTTGCGCGCTACGGCCGGCAGCGGGCGCTTAGCTCAGCGGGAGAGCGTTCCCTTCACACGGGAGAGGTCGTAGGTTCAATCCCTACAGCGCCCACCACCTGGACCATGATTTCATGGGCCTTTTCGAACACTCGACAAGCGTCCTGTCGGCAGATTGCGGCGGGACGAAAAGTAAACCTGCTTCATTGATCCGTGGAAAATCCGTGGACTTCGTTCTCTGGACGTTCGGACTGGTGATCTGTCGGTGAAGGTCAAGCGTGGGGCGACCAGGTGATCGTATGAGACGGCAAGACGAGCATGACTATGGCAACAGTGAACTGAAGCTCTTCGCGGTCTCGCGGTTGTTCGATAGCCGACGACGAGAAACGGCTGCCCGACCGCGACTGATTTGTGTGTACTCGCAAGTGCGGCCGGGGCGACGTGTTCGGTAGGGGCGCGGCCATTTTAACCACTGTGCAGTCCGCGGTCGCGCGTTGACGGAGCAATGTGTTGACATCGGATGTCGCGCCATAGCGGCGATGTCTTTGAGCAGGGGCCGATGATTGGCGTCGAACTCCACCAACTTGTACTCGGCGCCCGGCAGTACACAGTGCGCCGCTGTGAGGACCAGGTCCCGTCCAATCGCGACCCCCGCACAAGAGTTGCCGCGCGATCCGATGATTGGAACGACGTGACGCGCGATTGCGGGATCGGCTGGCAACGCTTGTGGCGGCGATGTAATGCGCCGGCCTCTGGCACAGCAAACAACTACTCTGCCGGCGGCAAGCGAATCGATGCCGTGCAGCAACTGCAGATGAATTGTTGAGGACATTGGCCGTGCTGAATGGTAGAAACCGAAGCGCCGCAAATATTCGAAACAAAAAACCGCCAGGGCCACACGTGTGGTTAGGGCGCTTGAGTTCAACTACTTGCTCTGAATGGCAACCCGACAACACCGCTTGAACGAGTTTAATGACGGTCCTCCGCCACTGGATCGGGAGCTGCAATTGCTATGTGAAGATCACAA
>JBGPOB010000230.1:0-6162 GCA_041487815.1 Xanthobacteraceae bacterium
CAACGTGCAGTACCTTTTGGGCGGGCACCGCGCGTTTTTCTTCGATTACATGGATGCGTTCGGGACCAGCCGCTACCTGCCGGTCCTGGTCTATGCCAAAGGCGCACCGGAAAAGTCCGCCTATGTGTGCCATGGCATGGAGGGCTATCAGCACCAGGTCAAGCCGCTTTGGGCGCCGGAAATCATCAAAGGCGCAACATCGATCGATTCGATGGAGAAGGCGGTCGCGCATGTGAAGAAGTCCGGGGTCAAGGCAAAGCGCGTGGGCGTTGAAATGCCATTCCTGCCACTCGACGCTGCCAACGCTTTGCGTGCCGGGCTGCCCGACGCCGAGATCATCAATGCTCTGTTCACGCTTGAACGGTTGCGTGCGCGCAAGACGCCGCAGGAGCTGGAGCTGTTGAAGGCGGCATCCGAAAAGGTGATCGAGTCGATGCTGGCTGTGATCGCCAACCACGGTCCCGGCACCACCAAGCAGGAGCTTGCCGATGCGCTGCGGCGCGAGGAGGTCAACCGCGACCTCATTTTCGAGTATTGCCTGGTCGCATGCGGCACCAGCCACAATCGCGCGCCGTCACCGCAGCGCTGGGAAGAGGGCGATGTACTCTCGCTCGATTCTGGCGGCAATTATCATGGCTACATCGGGGATCTTGCCCGCATGGCGATCCTCGGCGAGCCCGATGCGGAGCTTGAAGACCTGCTCGGGGAAATCGAAGCGGTTCAGCGTGCGGCGTTCAAAGTGATCAAGCCCGGCGCCATCGGCGGAGAAATCTACGTGGCCGCGGAGGAGCGCCTGAAACATTCTAAAATCCACAATCACACCGATTTTCTCGCCCACGGCATGGGTCTTGTTACGCATGAAGCCCCGCGGCTTACAGGCACGGGCCCGGTCCGCTACGACGGCTACGACGCCGACAAGCCGCTGGAACGAGGCATGGTGGTGTCGGTTGAAACGACACTGCAGCACCCCAGTCGCGGGTTCATCAAACTGGAAGACACCGTTGTTGTGACCAATACCGGTCACGAAGTGTACGCCGAAGGCGGGCGCGGCTGGAATCGCGGAGCGACGGCGCTCGCGAAATAGCCTTCCGGCGCAGGCGCGTGATGGCGCCTGTTATCGGAGCCGAATTGGCGCGCCCCGCGCATCGTAATCGTCAGCCCGACAGGGAATCCCAAAAGGAATTATAAACCGTTGCCCGCTAAGACTGCCGTTTGCAGACGCGAACAGGTCAAGCGCAGATGGCCCGTCTCCGGGACAAGATCATCAGGGCGGGTTTTGAGACGCTCTATTTCAGCCGCGCTCATGGCGTGCTGCGCTCGTTTTGCGCCGGCGTGGGCGTCATCCTGACGTTTCATCACGTCCGTCCCGCGCGCGACGATGCGTTTCAACCCAATGGGATTCTGGAGATCACGCCGCAATTTTTCGAGGAGGTGATCGTGGCATTGCGGCAGTCGGGCATCGATCTGATTTCGCTCGACGACATGCACCGGCGCCTGATCGATCAGGATTTCCTTCGCCGCTTTGCATGCATCACTTTCGATGACGGTTACCGCGATAACAAGACGTTTGCCTATCCGATCCTGAAGCGCCACCGCGTGCCGTTCGCCATTTATGTGCCGTCCGGCTTCATTGACCGGGAAGGTGGCCTATGGTGGTTGACGCTCGAAGCCGTGATCGCGTCGGCGGATCAGCTCGATGTCGTCATCGACGGCGAGCCGCGGCGTTTTTCCTGTGCGACGGCCGAGGACAAGCAAACGGTATTTTCTGCAATCTACTGGTGGTTGCGCGCCTTGCCGACAGACGATGAAATTCGCGCGCAGGTACGCGCGCTGGCCGAGTGCCACGGCGTCGATGCGCGCAACACATTCGACGACCTGCTTTTGACGTGGGCCGAGCTTGCCGAACTTGCCGCCGACCCGCTGATGACGGTTGGCGCCCATACGGTCAGCCATCCCATTCTCGCCAAAATCCGCCCCGATACGGCCCGGCGCGAGATCGATTGTAGCCGGAAGCGGATTGCGCACGCGCTCGGCATTAGCCCAGCCCACTTTTCTTATCCGATCGGCGATCCGACCTCGGCCGGCCCGCGTGAATTCGAAATCGTTCAAGAACTCGGCTTTAAGACCGCGGTCACCACCCGCCCCGGCATGCTGTTTCCAGAGCATCGCGGGCATTTCATGGCGCTGCCGCGGGTCTCGATCAATGGCGACTACCAAAGGATGCGTTATGTGGAAGTCCTGATGTCCGGCGCCTCGACCGCGCTCTGGAACGGCTTCCGCCACGTCAACGCCGCCTGATCGCGATCTGCCGCCAAGGTGCCGGTCGGGTGATCGCTTCTTCACGTGCAGCTTTTCTGATCTATTCCTGAAGTCGATAGGGAGCGGCGGCGAATGGCCGGCGAGGAACGGGTCATCTGTGATGTCCTGGTGGTGGGCTCCGGCGCGGGTGGGTTGTCCGCAGCGGTGACGGCGCGACGGCGGGGCCTTAGCGTCATCATCGTCGAGAAGGAGCCAATGTTCGGCGGCACCAGCGCGATCTCCGCAGGAGGATTTTGGATCCCTTGCAATTCGGTCGCAGCGCGCATGGGCTTCGTCGACTCGCTTAATGACGCGCGCACCTATATCCGGCTTGAAGCCGGGAACAATTTTGATCCCGATCGCGTGGACGCCTATCTTGAAAACGGCCCACGGATGATCGAATTTCTTAAGCGTGAATTCGGGTTTGAATTTGGTATTTGGGCGTATCTTCCCGACTACCATCCCGAGACGCCCGGTGCGGCACGGGGCGGTCGTCCCCTGAGCGCCGCGCCGATTGACGCACGCTCGCTCGGGCCGTGGATCGCCCATCTGCGGCCGCCGCTGCGCGAGTCCACGGTCTTCAACGGGTTGCCGATCCGTTTCGACTCGTTGGAGATGAAGCACTTCATCAATGCGACACGCTCTGCGGCATCGGCTTGGTATGTCGCGCGCCGTTTACTCCGCTATGCCCGTGATCGGCTGCTGCATGGCCGCAACATGCTGATGGTCAACGGCGGCGCGCTCGTGACGCGGCTCGCCAAGGCCGCGTTCGAGATGGGCACGCCGCTCTGGCTATCGTCGCCGGCAACGGAACTCATCGTCGAAAATGGCGCTGTCGCCGGCGCCGTTGTCCGAAGAGACGGCCGTGATATCCGCGTGGTGGCGCGGCGCGGTGTCGTATTGGCAGCCGGCGGCTTTCCCCACGATGTCGAGCGCCGCCAGCGGCTCTACCCGCACGCCGCCGGGGCGAACGAACACTTCCCGCTCGCGCCAGAGGGAAACACTGGCGATGGGATCAAACTCGCGGAAGCCGTCGGGGGTGGCATCGGTGGAGCCTACGAATCCGCCGCCGCGTGGTTCACGGCGTCTCTTAACCCGCAGGCCGATGGCAGCTTCCGTACGGTTCCAAACTCCAGTGACCGCGCCAAGCCCGGCGCCATCGCCGTCACGCGCGACGGCCGGCGTTTCACAAACGAAAGCAACTCCTATCATGATGTGATGCAGCAGCTCATCAAGACCAATAAAAATACCGAGCCGGTCAGCGGCTTTATCATCGCCGACCACCGGGCCGTCCGGCGTTATGGGCTCGGGATTGTCAAACCATTCCCGCTGCCGGTCGGTCCGCATCTGCGTTCCGGCTATCTTATCCGCGAGCGCAGCATCGAGGCCCTGGCGCGGCGACTTGGCATTGATCCGAAGACCCTTGTGGACACGGTAACAGGATTTAATGAGAACGCCCGGCGCGGCGTTGATCCTGAATTCGGCCGCGGCACCAACATTTACAATCGCTCCCAAGGCGACATCGACCACAAGCCCAATCCGTCCGTCGCGCCCCTGGATCATCCGCCGTTCTACGCGGTGAAGCTGGTTCCCAGCGACCTTGGGACATTTGCCGGGTTGAAGACCGACAAATTCGCGCGCGTACTTGGACGCGATGATAGGCCGATCCCCGGGTTATATGCGGTCGGCAACGACATGGGCAGCGTGTTTGGGGGCAGGTACCTGGCCGGCGGCTGCACGCTGGGGCCGGCCATGACCTTCGGCTTCATTGCGGGCCATCACTTGGCCGGCGTGCAACCACAAGCGGATTAATTCACAACGAGCGTTGCCCCGGCTAGGTTTGAAAAAAAGCTCCCCAGGCAAGAACCCGGGGAGCGCTGTCAATTGCGGCGCGATTGCTTCGATGCGCTGCGCCGGCTTTCACTTCACGAACGGACAGCCGCCTTCCTTCATCGGACGGAAGACGTCATCCCCTTTGAGCACGGACACCACGCTCGAGAGATCCCACTCGTTCTTCGATTCCGCCGGCGTCTTGATCTGCATGAGCGCGACGCTGTGCACCATGCGGCCATCCGGACGCAGGTAGCCGTCGTTTGTCAAAATGTCGCGAATTGGAGTCTCGCGCATCTTGGCTATGACAGTCTTGGAATCCGTCGAATTAACCGCCTGCACGGCCTTCAGATAGCTGCGGACGGCCGAATAGTTGCCGACCTGGAATGCGCTCGGCACCTTGTTTTCGATCGCCATGAACTTTTCAACAAACGCTTTGGTTTCGGCATCATCCCGGCGTGCCCAGGCTGAGACGAAGTAAACGCCCTGCGCGGTTTGCAGCGACATGGCCTTGATGAGCGCCGGTGTATCCAGCCCAAAGCCAACGAGCTTGGCCTTGATGCCGAACTCGCGCGCCGACTTCACCGCATTGGCGGTGTCATCGCCACCGCTGTTAAGCGCGACCACGTCAGGGTTCGCAGACTTGATCTGCAGGATGTAGGACGAGAAGTCGTTGGCTCCGAGCGGATGCTTGAGCGAGCCGACCACGTTCGCGCCAACCTTCTTTAGCGCCGCAGTCACACCGGCTTCCATGGCACGGCCGAAGAAGTAGTCGGCATTGAGCATGTACCAATTCTTGCCAAGGATCGGCACCGCAGTACCGATCGAGGCGCCGAGTTCGTAGCTGTCGTAGAGCCAGTGTACCGCGTTGTCCGGTGCGCACGCCTTGCCGGTGAAATCGTCCGAGCCCGTGCTGACCAACAGGATCGACTTGTTCTTGGCTTTGGCCAGGTCGAGCACCGCGAACGCTACCGAGGTGATGCCAACGTCGGTGATAACGTTGACGCCATCGACGTCGTACCAGCGCGACGCAATCGAAGTCGCGACATCAGGCTTGTTTTGATGGTCGGCGGAAACGATTTCGATCGGCACGCCGTTGATCTTGCCGCCGAACTCTTCAACAGCCATTTTGGTCGATGTCACCATGCCGGTGCCGAGACCAACGGCATAGATGCCCGACATGTCGGTGAGTACGCCGATCTTGACCTTTCCACCGGCGATCTCGGCGTGAGCTGTCGCCGATAGGAACAGTGCAGCGGCCAAAATCGTTCCGAATAAACGCATGGATGCCTCCCTCCTCGTTGCTGCGGTGAGGCAATCCATCCTCACGCGCGTATTTCCTCGCTTTCACCCTAACATTCAGCTCCCCGGTCACCAAGAATATTTTTTGCATTTCTGAATGAGAGAAACAATTTAAGTTGCATTTCCTCCGTCAGACATTAGACTCGGAGCCAAGTAAGTGTCTGGGATTTAGACATTTCTCAGCTGGAAGAGGCAACAACATGTTCGTCCGCAATTGTTGGTACGCGGTGGCGTGGGAGCACGAGATTTTGGCCGATACGGTGTTTTCCCGAACGATCGCGAGCGAGCCGCTTGTGATCTATCGGAAGGCCAACGGTGATCCGGTTGTGCTTGAGGACCGCTGCTGCCATCGGCACGCGCCGCTCTCGGAGGGGCGCCGCGTCGGAGACGATCTGCGCTGCGGGTATCATGGGTTGAAATTCGCGCCCGACGGGCGCTGCGTGGAGATACCAGGGCAGACGGCCATCCCGGCCAATGCGCGGGTGCGAAGCTTTCCAGTGGTGGCGCGGCACAGTTTGATCTGGGCTTGGCTCGGCAATCCGGTCGCGGCCAATCCGGACCTGATACCCGATGCCGTCGACCTCGATCATCCGGACTGGATCTTAAAGTCGGGCTACATTCGCTATGAGGCCGACCCGATGCTGGTGGTCGACAACGCGATGGATTTCTCGCACATCACGTATGTCCACGAGCAGACGTTCGGTGGTACGGACCAATGGGTGACGGAACGGC
>JBGPOB010000231.1:0-6156 GCA_041487815.1 Xanthobacteraceae bacterium
GATCCGACGATGGATAAGGGGCACCGGAGGGCCGAATTGAGCAAAGATACCGCGCTGGGCGCGCGCATGGCGATGTTCAACAACAATCGCCTGAAGATCGGGCTTTTCGGCGCGAATTGCCTTTCGGGCCGAGCGGTCACAACGGTGCCGGAGCGGTGGTCCGCAAGCTGGTCCGACAATCTTGCACTTGCGCGCCTTGCGGATGACGCCGGCATTGATTTCCTGTTGCCGATCGCGCGCTGGAAATCCTACGGCAGCCATGGCGACTACCAATCCGCTACCTGGGAGACGATCACCTGGGCCACGGGCCTGTTGTCTGCGACCCAACGCATCACCGTGTTCGGCACGCTGCACGCGCCACTGTTCAATCCGATCATGGCGGCGAAGCAGATGGTCACGGCCGACCACGTCGGCAATGGGCGGTTTGGCCTCAATGTGGTCGTCGGCTGGAACGAGGGCGAATTTGAAATGTTTGGCGTGCGTCAGCGCGAGCACGAGTTGCGTTACGCTTATGCGCAGGAATGGCTCGATGTGGTCAAGGAGATCTGGTCGCCCCGTAATGAATTTGATTTCAAGGGACAATACTTTGACCTTAAGGGCGTCCGCGCCCACCCCAAGCCGGTCGGCGAATCACGGCCGCTGATCATGAATGCCGGCGCCTCCCCCACCGGACGCGCTTTCGCAATCCGCAATTGCGACGCATTCTTCACGAACGCGATGGGGCTTTCCGTCGAGCAGCAAGGCGAGGTTGTACAAGCCGCGCAAGCCGAAGCGCGCGCGTTCGGCCGCAATCTCGACGTCTATACCGTGGGCGTCGTTACATGCAGGCCGACCCAGCGCGAGGCTGAGGACTACTATCATTATGCGGTTGTCGAGAACGCGGATTGGGCTTCGGTTGACGATATTCTTGCTGCCAAGAACATCACGGCCGACAAAATGACGGCGGCGGAATTTCAGCGCACGCGGTTGCAGCAGGCCAACGGCATGGGCGGGTTGCCGCTTGTCGGTACGCCCGAGCGCATTTGCGAGCTGCTTACGGATCTCGCGCGCGCGGGGCTGCGCGGCATCGGCGTTTCGTTCGTCAACTATCTCGCGGAATTGCCGTACTTTTGTGCCGAGGTCCTGCCGCGGCTTGCGCGAACAGGGCTGCGCGCGGCCGGCTGAGGATATCGCGCGGACCGCACGACCTACGTCAGTGCGTCCAGGCGCCTTTGCGATTAAACGCAAAATTGTCGGAATAGGAAATCGCGCGCCGCGCCGGCTCTTTATCCGGGAGCACCTGATAAGCAATGCCCTCGCGCTCGCAGTAGGCGATCGCCTCCTCGCGGGTATGAAATCGCAGCCGCACCTGCTGGCGCATGTCGCCCGACGACGTCCAGCCCATCAGCGGCTCGACAGCGCGCGGCTGTTCGGGTTCGTAGTCGAGCGCCCAGTCCTTGGTCTTGGCCTGTCCGGACTGCATCGCGGTTTTGGCCGGCTTGTAGATGCGGGCGGGCATTGGTGGTCTCACATCCGGACTATGACGATAGCTTTCGCGCTGCGGCCTGGTCGGGGCAGCAGGATTTGAACCTGCGACCCTCTGCTCCCAAAGCAGATGCGCTACCGGACTGCGCTATGCCCCGGCGAGGCCGCAAACGCGCCCCTCCGATACACGGTTGGGGCAATGTCAGCAAGCCGCGCCTATCTGCCTGAAAAGATGCGATGCGCCACCCGGTCGCCGGGCCGAATGTCAAGCTTCTTGGCCGTCCCAGCGACGACTTCGAGCACGCCGCGGACCGGCCCTCCCGATGCCACCATCCGTTCCGACAGCGGTTCAGTGCGCTCGGCAATCGACAGTATCCTGCCATCGGCCCGGATAAAGATCATATCGAGCGAGACGTAGGTATTTCTCATCCAGAAGGTGACCGGCTCCTCGGTAAGGAAATCGAACAGCATGCCCTTTCCCTCCGGGAGCTCTTTGCGGAACATGAGACCTTTCGCGCGCTCCTCGTCGTTGGCGACAACTTCCACCGAAAAGCTGTGGACGCCGGACCGGGACGCGATTTCGAGGACTTCGACTGTCGCCGGCAAGCCCGAGCGGACCGGCAGGAGAAAAAGCGCAAGCGCGGTTGCGAAGGCCACCGCTGTCCACGCGCTGCGACCACGGGGAAACGTACGCATGGCGTAGCGATATCGCAGCAGGTGCGAGGTGTGAAGCGCGATATCCGGGAGAATGTCGACGGACTAATCAGTGCGAGGACGGCCCGTACGGTCCACCGTCCGGGCGTATTTCCGCGGCCATCAGACCTTTTGGGCCGGGCCCATGCCGGACCAGTACGGTCTGCCCCGGCCGCAGTTCGGTCATGCCGAAGCGGCGCAAGGTTTCCATGTGGACAAAGATGTCCGGCGTGCCCTCACCGCGGGTGAGAAAGCCGAACCCGCGCAAGCGGTTAAACCATTTTACCACGGCGCGATCGAGGCCGCTGGTCGGGGTCACCGAAACATGGGTGCGCGTCGGCAGCTGGGCGGGATGGACGGCAGTGGATTCATCCATCGAGAGGACGCGGAACGCCTGCATCCCCTTTGGTCGCGACAGCGCCTCGCAAACCACGCGGGCACCTTCATAGGCTGTCTGATAGCCATCACGGCGCAGACAGGTGACGTGCAGCAGCACATCGCTCGTGCCAGTGTCCGGAACGATGAATCCGTATCCCTTCGCAACGTCGAACCACTTGATGACGCCGCTGACCTCGACGACCGTGGCCGACTCGTCGGCCAACGCATCTAGCGATAGATCAAGAACTCCGGAACCCTTCGGTCCAATTTCGTCGGCGGCCATGGCCCCGCGCGCCTGCACAATCTGACGCCTCTTATGGGCGCTTCAACGAATCTCTGACTTAACGATAACATCGATGTGGCAATGGAAAAGAATATTTTTCATTCTGGCAATGGCGAACGCGGACCTATACACATCTTGCGCATCTGCGCCGATGTGACTAGCGGCATCGATGATTCGCTGTAGTGCGCCGAAAAATTCGGTTCAGTGCGCAATGAAACGTGCCAGCACCTCGCCGATATCATGCTGGATGACCAGGTCCGCCAGATCGTCGAAATCGGTCGGCTCGCGGTTGATTATCACCAGTTTGGCGCCATTGCGCTTCGCCATCAGCGGGAAGCCGGCCGCCGGCCAGACTACCAGCGATGAGCCGATCGACAAGAACAGATCCGCCGACAACGTGAGCGCTTCCGCATGTTGCATGGCTTTTGCCGGCATCGCCTGCCCGAATGCGATGGTCGCGGTCTTGATATAGCCGTCGCATTCGATGCATTCCGGCGTTCGTCCGGATTGATCGAACGAGTCCTTGACCCATTTGAGCGCGTAGCGCTTGCCGCAGGCGAGACAAGCGGCATAACTGGTATTTCCGTGTAACTCGCACACCTTATCCGGCGGAATGCCGGAAACCTGATGCAAGTTATCGATGTTCTGGGTGACGACGCCGGGAATTTTGCCGGCGCGATACAGACTGGCCAGCGCGCGATGTCCGCGGCCGGGCTGGGCCTTCGACAAGGTTTCATCCATCGCGAACCGCCGGCGCCAGGTCTCGTCGCGCGCTTCCTGGCTGGACAGGAACTGGTCGAACGGGATGGGCGCGTATTTCGTCCACAGCCCGCCAGGCGACCGAAAATCGGGAATGCCGCACTCGGTCGAAATCCCGGCGCCGGTGAACGGCACCACGGATTGCGCGCGTTCGAGCATTTCAGAAAGGCGATCGACCGCATCTTGGAGAAATTGACCCGGAAGATCTTGCGCGATCATGCCGTGCAACCTGTATATCCGTCAGCCAGTGTATAATACTGCCGATGCCGCAAGCACCGGCGGCGTTGCAATGAGGTCTCCATGCGATATCTGCACACAATGCTGCGCGTCCGCAATCTCGACGCGGCGTTGGACTTTTACGTCAACACGCTTGGCTTGAAAGAGGCCCGCCGCATCGACAGCGAAAAGGGGCGATTCACCCTGGTATTCCTGAATGCACCAGAGGACGATGCACTGGTGGAAAATTCCAGGAAGAAGGGCCGCGCGGGGCCGCAGGTCGAGCTGACCTACAATTGGGATAGCGAGGATTATGGCGAGGCGCGCTATTTTGGCCACCTCGCCTATGAAGTCGACGACATTTATGCGACGTGTGAAAAGCTTCAGAAGGCGGGCGTGACGATCAACCGCCCGCCGCGCGACGGCCAAATGGCATTCGTTCGCTCGCCGGACAAGCACTCGGTCGAGTTGCTGCAGAAAGGCGCCGCTTTGCCCCCCAAGGAACCGTGGGCGTCGATGCCAAACGTCGGGCACTGGTAATTCCAAACATGCCCAATTGGCGATCCATCACGCCTGCGCGGCCTTGCTTGCCGGTTCCGGCAAACCCCGTTATATGTCGCCGCGCTTTCGGCGCGTCGTTGAGAATTGCGCCCCCAAAAGCAGCGCCCTTCGTCTAGCGGTCCAGGACGCCGCCCTTTCACGGCGGAAACACGGGTTCGATTCCCGTAGGGCGCGCCAGATTGTGCAGCCGCAGGCGGCATGTCCGCGCGCGATCAATCTTCGGAACCACTGCTTGCTTGTTCCGCTTTTCCAGCCAAAAACCCCGTTGAACCCCGACCGTTGCACGTCGCGCCCGAGAGCGCCGGTGGCGTTGGTTTGCGTCGGCAAGACCGCCGTCACAGCCCGAGATAGGCCTCGCGAACGCCGCTGTTGTTGAGAAGTTCCGCGCCGCTGCCCGACATGGCGACGCGGCCATTTTCCAGGACATAGGCTTGGTTTGAAATCTTCAGCGACACGGCGACGTTCTGCTCGACCAGGATGCACGTGAGCCCCTCGCGGTTGAGATCGCCGATGGTTTTCAGCACATCCTGCACCAGCGCCGGCGCCAGACCGAGCGAGGGCTCATCGAACATCACCGCTGGCGGCGCATCGCCGAAGCAGTCGCCACGATCGCGGATCGAGACGACCGCGCGATGGTTTGTTGCGAGTTGATCGAACACCTGCACCGTCAGCCTGGGTTCAATCCAAACCAATTTCAGCAATGGTGCGGATTCCCAGATTGAAGTGATTGGGCCGGGGCCGCCTTGGGCAATTCTATTTGCCGGAGAGCGCGCGCATGACGGCCTGCGGCTCCTTGCCAATAACGGCGAGCAGCACGCGCGCGGCGCGGTCCGGCTGCCGCCTGCCTTGCTCCCAGGCGTGAATTGCCGTTACGTCAAGTCCGAAGGCGCGCGCGAATGCGGCCTGCGACAAGCCAAGCCGGTTTCGCAGCTTGGCCACGTCCACGCTATCGGGCACCGCCACGGTGTAGCCCGGCAAGGCCAACTCGCCACGGGCGTGGGCGAGTGCGTCGTTGAGGCCCGCGACCAGGCGGCGGCCGAGCGGGCTTTGCTTGCGCGGGGGGTTATGCTTGCGCGTCGAGCGCCGCGACAAGCTTGCGGATTTCGCGTCTCTCGGCATCGGTCAAATCCTCCTTCGCGCTCTTGGCGTACACGTCTAGCAAGTAGAGCACGCCCTTGCGGGTGATGACGTAGTAGATGATGCGCGCACCGCCGCTCTTGCCGCGTCCGCCGCGCACCGCTCGCGCCTTGCGCGCCCCACCCGTACCGGGAATGACCGGCCACGCGGTGGGAGCGAGCGCGATTTCCAATTCCGCCGCCGCGCGCTCCGCCGCTGTCAGAACCTTGCGCGCCCGGCGCTCGTAACCGCGCGTAGCGACAACCTGCATGGCGCTTATATACGACATTGCCTTATAGGATGCAAGAGCGCGAGCGTGGCGAATGTCGGGACCTGCACCCTGACCGACTTCGGCCCCCTTGGCGGCACAGTCAGCGTTGCAAACGCCATCAACGGCGCGGGACAGGTAGTCAGGGTAACGATTGTGGCAGAGAATCAAACAGTGTCTCTAATGTTGCTACCTTCACAAGGAGGATTGCCATGCGTCTCTCATGGATCGTTTGCTTATTAGCCGCCGCCTTTGCTTTCCCAGTAGCGGCAAGCGTAAAGCAAAATCATCGCTGTCTGACGCCTAAATGGGAAAAATCCGTGACGACTGCCGAGCACAAGCCACAGGGATGAGGGGCCATAGTAAACAAGCGGCAGTAACGGCTTGTGTGCAGCGTCAGAAAAGCAAGAATTAGCAA
>JBGPOB010000232.1:0-6110 GCA_041487815.1 Xanthobacteraceae bacterium
ATCGCCGCTCTTGGCGTCGCCGAGATCGACGTAGCGGTAGGCCAGTTCGATCAGGTGATTCGGCGTGACGTTGTAGGCCACGCCGGCATGCAGCGCCCAGGCGAAGTTCCAGGTCGATGCGTCGGCGCCGAAGGCGAGGCCCGCGGTCGCAATGTTGATGTCGCGGAAATCGTGAATCGTATTCCGGCTGAAGCCGATGCCGGCGCCGACGAAGGGTGTCAGATACCACCAGGTGCCGAGATCGACGTAGAAGTTGGCGAGAAACAGCCATTCAGACTTGGAAGCATAATAGTCGTCGACGCCCACATTGGCGGGCAAATTCGCGGGCTCTGGAGTGTAGACATCAAGGCCGCGGAAATTGGTTTTGCCGCGGTATTCACCGGTGATATCGGCACGCGCCCAATTGTTGATCTGATAGCCGGCGCCAAGCCCGAAGATCCAGCCGCTGTCGAAACCTGCGCTGACGTTTGTGACGGTGGTGCCCGGCGTGAGATAGAGCACGTTGAACAAGTGGTCGACTTTTTGGTTGCTCATCCCGATGTCGCCGCGAAGATACCAGCCGGAAAATTCGTGGATGACTGGCAGCGGCGCCAGCGCAAGGTCGGCGGCTTTGGCCGACGGCGTTGAGAGAATCGCTGCGGCGGCTGCGACCGCCAGGTATTTTGCGCTGCCCATCACATCACCTTCTTGTACGGCAGGACGCGACTCGACGCGGCCCGACACTGAAAACACTGGTGATGCCGAGATTGGCCGATATTTCTTAAGGCGAGATTAACCTTACTTCTTAACCGCGATTTTTAACGATTGGACGCGTTGCGCGAGCCAAATCCGCGACCGAAACAAACTATTAAGAAAGTGTTGAATACGACGGCCGGCGCCGGGACAGCCGCCGATTGGGAATTTCAGTTTTCCGCAGGCGCGGCCGCGCTCAAGCCGCAACTTCGGTCAGCGCCTCGACGATGCCGTCAACGACGTCCTCGACGAGGACGCGGTCCTCGCCCTCTGCCGTCACGCGAATGACCGACTCGGTGCCCGACGGCCGCACAATGAGACGGCCGTGGCCATTGAGACGCTGCTCACCATCGGCGATCGCCGTCCGGACCTTGGAATGCTCGTGCGGCTTGCCATTGCGGTAGCGCACGTTTTTTGTCACTTGCGGCAGCGGATCGTAGCGATGGCAAACGGTTGAGACCAGTTCGCCGCGTTTTTTGACCACCGCCAATACCTGCAACGCGGCCACGAACCCGTCGCCGGTCGTGGTGTAATCCGACAAAATGATGTGACCTGATGGCTCACCGCCAACGTTGAATCCACCCTCGCGCATGCGCTCAAGTACATAACGGTCGCCGACGGGTGTACGGACAACGTCGAGCCCGATTGACTTGAGATAACGCTCGAACCCGAAATTTGACATCACGGTGGCGACGATACCGGGCCTTGACAGTCGGCCATCCTCTTTCCAGCTTTCGGCGATGACCGCGAGAATCTGGTCGCCATCGATGACGTGTCCGCGCTCATCGGCAATGACGACACGATCCGCGTCGCCGTCGAGCGCAATGCCGATGTCGGCGCGCATCTCGCGCACCTTGCGCGACAGCGCCTCCGGCGCGGTGGAGCCACAATCCTTGTTGATATTGAAACCATCCGGCTCGACGCCGAGCGAAAATACTTCGGCGCCCAGCTCCCACAGCGCCGCCGGCGCCACGCCATAGGCCGCACCGTTCGCACAGTCGACCACGACCCGCAGGCCTTCGAGCGAAAGATTCTTCGGCAGCGTCCGCTTGGCGAATTCGATATAACGGTCGCGGACACCGTCGATGCGCTTGGCGCGGCCAAGCGCCGCCGACTTCGCCAGCCGCTTTGACAGATCGGAATCGATCAGCCGCTCGATTTCCGCTTCGTCATCGTCGGACAGCTTATAACCGTCCGGAGCGAACAGCTTGATACCGTTGTCGTCATAGAGATTGTGCGACGCCGATATCATGACGCCGATGTCGGCGCGCATGGAGCGCGTCAACATGGCGACGGCGGGCGTCGGCATCGGCCCGAGCAACAATACGTCCATGCCGACCGAGGTGAACCCGGCCACAAGCGCGGTCTCGATCATGTAGCCGGACAGCCGCGTGTCCTTGCCGATAACGACGCGGTGGCGATGGTCGCCGCGCTGGAACACCAGCCCCGTGGCCTGGCCGACGCGCAAGGCAAGATCGGGCGTGATCGAGCCGTTGGCGCGTCCGCGAATACCATCCGTGCCGAAATATTTTCGAGCCATGCCCTGTCCGTCCGATTGGGACGCCGTTGACACTCGTCCCATCGGGACGCTGCAATTCATCGTCGTTGTTTGATTTTAAGCGATTGTATCCGGAAATGTTTCAAAAAATGTGTGCCATCGTTACCGCCGAGACGGTGATGGTTAATTTAGCTAAATCAATAGGTTATCGCATCGGATTTAGGTCCGGGGCGCGGTGGCGTTGCGCGCGCGCGTTGGCAGACCGCCTACGGCTCCCCGACGATGATGACGTGCAAGCGCCGCGGCCCGTGCGCACCGAGAATCAGCGTTTGCTCGATGTCAGCGGATCGCGAAGGCCCCGTAATCATGTTGACGACGCGCGGAAGCGCCTCAGCGCCGAATTTTTCCCGCAGCTGCGCAATCGCGGTTTCAAAATCTCCGACGATGTCGCGAGCATCCAGCACGACGATATGATTGTCAGGCAGAAAATTGAGCGTAGTAGGGTTGTCGCGTCCAGACGTTAGCACCAACGTGCCGGTTTCGGCGACGGCACCGAAGGCGCGTGACACCGACGTGAGCTGTTCTCCGTCCGACGCACCGATCGAAATTTCCAGTGTCCGCTCGCTTGCCCAAGGCACTGCCGCAAGCACGGGATCTTCCCCCCGCCGCACGGCGAGCGGCAAATTGTGCCGCCGCAAAAATTCGCCGACGGCCGCCGGCACGTCATCAACGCTGTCGACGCTCGCCAGTGTTCCCGCGGCGTCCTCCAGCATGCGTGCGAACAAGGCAAGGCGTTGGCGTGGCGCAAGGGTCCCACGGGCAGGCACGACACCGACCGGGTGCGCGGCGAGCCGTTCGGCGACGATCCTGCGGCGTGGCGCTTCCTGCCCGGTTACGGCCAGAGCATTCCGGATAGAAGCCAGGATCAGGTCGCGCGCAATCATCGGCGCCTCTTCCTCCATTGACCCTGGAAAGTCGCCCCTTGCGGTGCTGGAAAATCGCGATGGCGCGTCCAACCGCCGACAAGCGGCAGCCAGCTGAACCGGCCACGGCCTCTTCCGAAGAGGGCAAGCAACCACGCGACCGGCCGCGTCGCGAAACCGTACAGCCGCGGGCGTCTGGCGAAGAAACTCCAGAGTTTCAATCCCGCACGCACTGTTGCCGGCGACAAATGGCGTTCGAATTCACGCTCGCGCCAATGTCGCATCAACTTCGGCAACGGAATGCGCACCGGACAGACTTCTTCGCACCGCCCGCAAAACGTCGAGGCATTCGGCAGATTTCCCGCCTTGTCGAGCCCGATCAGGCTCGGCGTCAGCACGGCCCCCATCGGCCCGGGATAGACCCAGCCGTAAGCGTGGCCGCCGATGGCGTGATAGACTGGACAGTGATTCATGCAGGCGCCACAGCGGATGCAGCGCAACATGTCGCGAAACTCGCCGCCCAGCATCGCCGACCGGCCGTTGTCGAGAATGATGACGTGGTACTCGTTCGGCCCGTCGGGATCGCCCGCGCGGCGCGGGCCTGTCGAGAGGGTCGTGTAAACGGACATTTCTTGTCCGGTCGCCGAACGTGCCAGCACGCGCAGTATCTGCGCGACGTCTTCCATTGTCGGCACGAGTTTTTCGATCGATGCCAGCACGATGTGCGCCTTGGGCAAAGTCTGCGTGAGATCGCCATTACCTTCGTTGGTGACGATGATCGAGGAGCCGGTTTCGGCGATCAGGAAATTCGCTCCGGTAATGCCGACATCCGCCGACAGAAATTTTTCGCGCAGCACGGCGCGTGCTTCCGCGAGCATCATTTCCGGCTCCGCCATGCTGCGGTCGGGCGGCAGATGGGTGTGGACACGGCGGAAGTCGGCCTCCACCTGCGCCTTGGTGAGATGCACCGCCGGCGCGATGATGTGGGACGGCATTTCGTGGCGGATCTGGATAATGTATTCGCCGAGATCGGTTTCGACCGGAACGATGCCATTGGCTTCGAGAAAATCGTTGATTCCGATTTCCTCGCCGACCATGGATTTGCCCTTGGTCACGGTCTTTGCGCCGAGCTTGCGGCAGAGTTCGAGCACGATCCGCCGCGCGTCCTCGGCGGTCACCGCATAGTGCACGTGCCCGCCTTGCGCCGTCACACGCTGCTCATAGGCTTCGAGATAGAGGTCGAGATGCGCGAGCGTGTGATTCTTGATATCGCGCGCGGAATCGCGAAGCGCCTCGAACTCCGGCAGCTTGTCGGCAACCTCCTTGCGCCGCGCGATGAAATTGACTTCGACGAACTTGAGCGCGCTCTGAAGTTCCGCGTCGGCAAGCGCCGCGCGGACGTTGTCCTTGAAACGCGATGATGAGGCGGCGTTCGACATCAGCGGCCGGCCGCGCCACCGCCCGGCATGCCGATCGAGGGCGTCTCGGTTTGACCGGCCAGCACTTCCGCGACATGCCTGACTTCGACCTTGCTGCCATCGCGTTGTAATTTGCCGGCCATGTTCATCAAACAGCCGAGATCGCCGGCGAGAAGCGTATGCGCGCCAGTTGCGGAAACATTGGCTGCTTTCTTGCCGACGATCGCGTTTGAAATATCGGGATATTTCACGCAAAACGTGCCGCCGAATCCGCAGCATACGTCAGCATCGTGCATTTCAGTCAGCGAGAGACCCTGAACGGTTCCCAGCAGCCGCCGCGGTTGGGCGTGCACGCCAAGTTCACGCAAGCCGGCGCATGAATCGTGATACGTCACCGTGCGCGGAAAATGCGCGTTGACGCGCTCGACCTGCAATACATCGACCAGAAATGACACCAGCTCGTAGCTCTTTGCCGCGAATTGATCGGCGCGCGCGCGCCAGTTTGGATCGCCCTGAAACAATTCCGGATAATGCGCCTTGAGCATGCCGGCGCACGATCCCGACGGCGCGACGACGTAATCGTACGGCGCGAACGCCTCGATCATCTGCTCCGCGATTGCGCGCGCGCTGGCGCGGTCCCCCGAATTGAACGCCGGCTGGCCGCAGCAGCTCTGCAGCGGCACATCGACCGTGCAGCCGGCATCCTCCATCAGCTTGACCGCCGCAAATCCGACCGATGGCCGGATCAGGTCAACAAGACAGGTCACAAACAGTCCAACACGCTTGCCCCTGCCGTCCATAAGGCTCTCCGTGCCGCGCGGCGGCGGTCCCCGGCAATGTGGCGGAAAGATTCGGTCGGTTCAACCCACCGGATTGCGCGTACGGAGGCGCCGCGCGATCGTGATCAGTGTTTAAGGCGATGCCTAGCGCTGCCACCGCACGCCGGCGAGTACGGTCGTGGCGGTGTAGTCGACACCGCTCTGGTTGGACGTGAGCCAGTCCTGGCGGATTTCGCCCTTGAGCTGGACGTCGCGCGAAAGTTTATAGACCAGCGCCGCGGCCACGAAGAAGCGCTCGTCTTCGCGCGCGGGGCCGCTCGACTGGTAGGAGTCAAAGCCGATGCCGGTTCGGAATGTCCCGACCAGCCAGCGGCGGAACGCGTGATCGACCTGCAATGAAAAATCGCGCCGCAAGATGCCCGACACATCCGCGACGACGCTTTCATCGGCCGTCGATTTGGCGAGAACGGCGACTGTCGTCAACGCCGACGCAGCCCAGATCAGCGAAGCGTCGGCGATCAGCCCATTGATCTCGGGCAGCGTTGGGTCCTTGTAGCTGCGCCGCAGGTAGCCGCCCGAAATCTCCCCCGTGAGTTTGCGCGTCAGCTCGAACGTCGAACCGACGCGGGCGGTCCAGCCGTTGGAATCTCGCTGGAACCCGCTGCGATCGAAGGCAAGATCGTGGACGCGCTCATCCGCGGTCACTTCGGCGAATGGCTTGATCCCCGGATGCAGTTCATAGCTTGCGCGCAGCGCGCCC
>JBGPOB010000233.1:0-6086 GCA_041487815.1 Xanthobacteraceae bacterium
CGTCAACGACATCTATTCGTTCGATCCCAACGCCAAGGTCAGCCTCGACGACTTCGTCGATATCATCGGGCGCAACTTCAAGCAGCCGAAGGAAGGTCTCGGCTTCGACAACTCGCCGTCGGCGCATATGTGGCGCACGCTGAATTGGCCGACGCGGTTTCTATAAGACTATAGAGCTGGTGCCGGGTGGACCTGCAATACGATTCCGCGCAACTGATCCTGCGTGACACCGCGACGCGGTTGCTCGCGGATCGCTACGGCTATCGGACGTTTCGCGCCATCGCCGACAGCGATGCCGGATTTTCCGCCGAGATCTGGGCCGAGTTCGCCGCCATGGGCTGGCTCGGCCTGCCGTTCGCCGAAGCCGATGGCGGCCTTGGCGGCGGCGCGATCGAAATTTCGATCCTGATGGAAGCGTTCGGGCGCGCGCTGGTGATCGAGCCCTATCTTTCAAGCATCGTGCTTGCCGGCGGCCTTGCCGCCGCGCTCGGCAGCAAGCCGCAACGCCAGGACCTGCTGCCGGCCCTGATCGAAGGCAAGCTCAAGCTCGCATTCGCCCATGACGACCGCGCGCCCACGCGCGCGCGGCAACGCGGCGGAGAATACGTTCTCTCCGGTGCCAAAAAGTGTGTGCTCGGCGGCGCCGCGGCCGACAGGCTCCTGGTGTCAGCCGCCGTGCCTTCGGGCGGCACCGGCGTGTTCACCGTCGCAAACAATGCCCGCGGTCTCATCGTGCGGCCCTATCGTATGGTTGACGGCGCGCGCGCCGCCGATGTTGAACTCGCCGACGTCGCCGTTGCGGCTTCGGCGTTGCTTGGCGGCAACGAGGACGCCGACGCCGCGATTGCAAGCGCGTTTGAGCGCGCCATCGCGGCCGCCTCCGCCGACGCCGTCGGCGCGCTTGCCGCGATGGTCGCCGCGACGATCGATTACGCCAAGACGCGCGTGCAGTTCGGCCAGCCGATCGCGAAGTTCCAGGTGCTGGCGCATCGCATGGTGGACATGAGGATATGCGAGGAGGAAGCGCGCGCGTCGTGCCTGTTGGCGACGCTCTCGCTCGAGGGTCCGGCGGAGCGGCGCGCGCGCGCGGTTTCCGGCGCCAAGGCCAAGATCGGCCGCTGCGCGCGCTTCATCGCACAGAACGCGATCCAGACCCACGGCGCCATCGGCACCACCGAAGAACTGCCGCTCGGCGCCTATGCCAAGCGGCTGATGGCCTATGAAACGCTGTTCGGCGCCACGCGCGAGCATCTGCGCCGCTACGGCGCGCTGATCGCGGACCCCGTATTGGCCGGCGCGGGCCTGTTGCTTGAACCCGCCGCCCCCTGAGCGAGCCACGTCATGGACCTCAATCTCGCCCCCGCCGATGTTTCGTTCCGCGACGAAGTGCGCTCGTTCCTGCGCGAAGCGGTGACGCCGGACATGCGCCGCGCGCAGGCGCTGACGACCGGGTTCTCGTCCGATCCCGAAGTCGCGTTCCCATTTCACCAGGCGCTGGCGCGCAAGCGCTGGTCGGTCCCTTCGTGGCCGAAGGAGATTGGCGGCGCCGGCTGGACGCCGGTGCAGGCCTATATTTTCGACACCGAATGCGCGCGCGCGGGCGCGCCCGTCTACAACGGCGCCGGCCTGCGCATGGTCGGCCCGGTGCTCATGCGCTTCGGCGACGACGCGCAGAAAAAGAAATACCTGCCGCGCATCGTGACCGGCGAGGATCATTGGTGCCAGGGCTATTCCGAGCCCGGGTCCGGTTCCGATCTCGCCTCGCTGAAGACGCGCGCGGTTTCCGACGGCGATTATTACATCGTCAACGGCCAGAAAATCTGGACGTCGTTCGCGCACAAATCGAACCGCATCTTCATGCTGGTGCGCACATCGAGCGAAGGTAAACGCCAGGACGGCATCACGTTTCTCCTGCTCGACATGAACACACCCGGCATCACGGTGCGCCCGATCATCGGCAACGGCGGCGACCACGAGTTCAACGAGGTGTTCTTCGACAACGTGCGCGCTCCGAAGGTGGGACGCGTCGGCGAGGAGAACAAGGGCTGGGAGGTCGCCAAATACCTGCTCGAATTCGAGCGCGGCGGCGCCTTGCAGGCCGGCCGCGTGCGCGCGCAATTCGCCAAGATCGTCGAACTGGTGCGCGCGCGCTGCGCCGACGACGCCGCCATCGCGACACGGCTCGCCGAGATCGGCACCGATCTTGACGCCATGGAGATGATCGATATTTCGGTCTTGTCCACGCTGCAAGTAGGCAGCAACCCGGGCCCGATGTCGTCGCTCGTCAAGCTGCGCTGGAGCCAGTTGCGCCAGGATATTTCCGAGCTTGCCGCCGACGCCATCGGCACCGACGCGCTGCGCTTCGTCACCGGCCGCCCGCTCTACGAGACGCTGCAACTGCCGCCGGAGGAAGAGGAACTCCTTTCGGTCACGCCGCGCTACCTCAACTACCGCGCCTATACGATTCTCGGCGGCACCACGGAAATCCAGGCCGGCATTCTCGCCCGCGCCATGCTGGGGTTGTAGCCGCGATGAGGGTCTCCACGGCACCAACTGTTGCAGCCGACGAGATGCAGCATGCTTCAATTTTCCGCCCTCATCCTGAGCGCCCGGCTCGAAATACCTGCCACGCGACGGGTGCACCCTCCTCCCGCGAGCACGTGCGAGCGGTGGGGAGGGTCGCGAGTAAAGCGAGCGGGGTGGGGGGCCTTGCTTTGTGCAGCATTCCCCCCACCCCCGACCCCTCCCCGCCGCTCCGCTACGCTGCGCGTGGGGAGGGGAGCCACAACGTCACATTCCGAACCGGCTACCAACGAGCGCGTGGCTCCTCACCATGATGCCGGGCGTGAAAGCGTAGCCGCCGATGAGTGTCGCGTCTCCGTCCGCCGCGGCGCCGCTCGCGCATTCGGAGGCGCGGCGCATCGTCATCGCGATGATGCTGCCGATCTTCATGGGCTCGCTCGACCAGACGATTCTGGCGAGCGCGCTCCCCACGATCGGCCGCGAACTCGGCAATGTGCGCGACCTGCCGTGGCTGATCACGACCTACCTCATCGCCGCCACCGCCTCGACGCCGCTCTACGGCAAGGTCAGCGATACCCACGGCCGCCGCTTCGCGCTGATGATCGCGCTGTCGTGCTATCTCGTAGGATCGCTCGTCTGCGCGCTCGCCCCCGACATGACCACGCTGATCCTCGGCCGTGTGCTGCACGGCCTCGGCGGCGGCGGGTTGACATCGACCGGCATGGTCGTGCTCGGCGACGTCGCCTCGCCGAAGGATCGCGCCAAATATTACGGATACTTCTCGATCACCTATACCACCGCCGGCGCGTCCGGACCGGCGCTCGGCGGCATACTCGCCGACCACCTGCACTGGTCGGCGATCTTCTGGCTCAACATTCCGGTTGGGTTGGCGGCGGTCTTTTTTACGCTTGCGGCTTTGCGCCGCCTGCCGCGCCATGATCGGCCGCACAAGCTCGACGTCATCGGCGCCGCGCTTATCGTGATTGCGACCGTCACCTTCATGTACGCCGTGACATCGGCCGGCGTGCGTTATCCCTGGACCTCGACGACGATCCTCGGCCTGCTCGCTGGCGCAGGCATTGTTGCAGCGCTGTTCGTTGCGCGTCTCTTGACCGCGCCCGAACCGTTGATCCCCTTGTCGATCATGCGCAATCCGGTGGCGCGCCACGCCATCGCGACGAATTCGTTCGGCTGGGGCGCGGTCATCGGGCTCAACATATTTCTGCCGATGTATTTGCAGACCGTGCTCGGCCTGTCGGCGACCCAGGCAGGGTTGAGCTTGATAGTGCTGATGGCGGTGCTCAATATCAGCGCCGGCCTCACCAGCCCGCTGATCGCGCGCCACCGGCGCTACAAAATCGTGCCGCTAATAGGACTCGGCGCCGCAGTTGCGACGGTGGTGGTATTGTCATGGCAGGTCAAAGCGCTCAACGCCTGGTCGCTACAACTGCTATTGGCGATTCTCGGCCTCGGCTTCGGACCACTGGCCCCGTTGACCGGCGTCGCGCTGCAGAACACCGTTCCGCCGTGGCAGTTCGGCACCGCGATCGGAACCATGAATTTTCTGCGCAGCCTGTTCGCGACGGTGCTGGTGGCGGTGTTCGGCGCCATCGTATTGCGCGGTCCCGCCGGCGCGGCGCAGGCCACGGCCGAAGGATTTCAGATCATCTTCGCCGTTGCGGCCGCGAGCCTTGCGATTTCGTTCACCGCGATGTTTCTCCTTGAAGAGAAGCCGCTGCAGACGACGCATGCGAAGTGAGCGAATACCCCTAGCTTGCAGCGTGTAGCCCGGATGGAGCGGAGCGCAATCCGGGGTGAACGCTCTGCGCGTCACGCACGCATTCCGCTCCGCCTTAGGCGCGCTGCGATTTCGCCTTAATCAATTCGCCGCGAAGCAATAGAACAGGCCCGCGCCGCCGACCCGCTGCAGGTTCGCCGGCGCGCAGCCCGGCGTTTTGTGCGAGAAGTTCCAGAAGTTGGCGCCTTGGGTGTTACCGATCAGGTCGGTGTGGCCGACGACGGCGCTGCCCTGGCCATCGGCGCTGCTGGTCCAGTTGCTGCAGGTCGCATCGTCCGCGCCCGCGACGACCGTGCCGTCCTGCTGCGTGCCGGTGAGCGTGTCGTGCATGTTCGGCGTATCGCCGCGGCCGTTGACGAAGTCGCCTTTCTCGGTGAGCGCCGTCGTCTTGTTGATCTTGTAGTTGACGCTGTGCAGCTCTTCAATGTTCGTCGCGATCACGATGCCCTTGGCGTTTTTCCATGGCCCCCTGCCGATGCGGTCCTTCGCGTTGACACCGCCCGAGCCCTGTGTCGAAAGATACGCGCGCCAGGTCTTGCCGCCCGCGCCCACCGCTTGCGCCAGCGCCTGGCAATGCGCGTCGGCGCCCGCGAACCCGCCGAGGTTGCTGCCCTTGCCCAATCCGACGCTGGTCACGAAAAAGCTCATGTCGGCCTGCTGCGCCGACGCGCCGGTCGGCGCCGCCGCCAACGCCATGGACACAGACAATAAAGCCGCCGCCGAAAGCGCAAAACGCGTATTCATGGACATCCTCCGCTAATTCCCCTGTTGTTCGCCGCCATGCTTTCCGGCAGCGTCGTCGCATCAGACAAATTCCGCTGAAGGAGATTTATTCCCGCCTATGCGGTGAATTTGACGCGCGCAACGCGATCGAGGCACAGCGTCAGGATCAAGGCAACCGCCGAGGCCACCAGCACGATCACAAATGCGATATCGTAGCGCCCGGTGGCATCGAAAATGGCCGCGCCGGCGAAGGCGCCGATGCCCCCGAAGGTCTGATGCACCATGGTGATCAACCCGGTGATCGACCCGAGGTGGGCGACGCCGAACGCATCGCGAACGAACAGCACGACCAACGGCGCGGTCATCAGAAACGTCACGCCGAACACCAGGCCGAACACAACGATTGCGAGCGTCGACTGGTCGAGCACAATCAGCGCGAATGCGAAGATACGCGCCGCGAACACCGCCAACGTCGGCGCGACCGGCCCCGACCGGTCGCCCCACAGCCCGGCCACGATGACACCGAAGAAGCCCATCAGGCCCATCAACGCGAACAAGTTGCCCGCGACATAGGCCGCGATGCCACGATCCTGCGCGAACGCGACGACATGGGTAGCGACAAAGAAATCGTCGAGTCCGCAGATGGCGAAGATGATGTTGAGCAGCCAAAATTGTCGCGTGCGCATGGCGTCTCCCAGGCGCTTGCCGCTGCGCGGGCCATCGGCTGCGCGCGCGATGGCGGCGCGCTGGTCGGGCAGCGCGGGAATGAGCGCGGCGAACACGACGATATGGACCACGCCGATCCAGAAGAATACCGAGCGCCATCCGATCGCGGCCAGCACGGCTGCGAGCGCGGCAATGATCACGAACTGCCCGACGGTGATGCCGGAAAGCGCCGCCGCATTGGCCAATCCGGTGCGGCCCGGAAACGCGCGCGTGACCATGACGCCCACGGGCACCGTCGAAATCGCGCCGTTGCCGACGGCGAACACCACGCCATAAAGCGCAATCGCCTGCCATGGCGCCGACATCCACGCCATCA
>JBGPOB010000234.1:0-6084 GCA_041487815.1 Xanthobacteraceae bacterium
ACGGCTGGCGTCGTATGCGGTGACGCAAAGAGTCAAGGCCGGCACAACTCTGTTTTGCAAAGGCGACGCCGGCTCTGGCCTTTATGCGATTTGTTCGGGCCGCGTGAAGATCACAGTTCCGTCCGAACAAGGCAAGGACGCTGTCCTCAATTCGATTGGCTCCGGCGAAATTTTCGGTGAGATTGCCTTGCTTGACGGCGGTCCTCGCACTGCCGACGCCGTCGCGGTCGAGAATTGCGAGTTCATGGTCATTGAACGACGCGACTTTGTCGAACTGATGCGAGACAATCCGGACATCGCGCTCAGGATTATCGAGGTTCTCTGTGCACGGCTTCGCCGCACCAGCGAACAAGTTGAAGACGTGGTTTTTCTCGGCATGCCAGCCCGCCTCGCCAAAACTCTTATCCGACTTTTTGATATCTCCTCTGCGGCCGGCGGCCAGGCAATCGTTCGCACTACGCAGCGCGAAATCAGCCAAATCATCGGAACGTCGCGCGAAAGCACCAACAAACAGCTGCGCGAATGGCAGCAGAGAAAATGGCTCAAGCTCGAACGCGGGACTATCACGATCCTGGACCCGGAGGCATTGAAACGCGTGATCTTTGACGACCGCAATAACTGAAATCTACGTTCAAGCATGCGACCGATCGACCCGAGATGACGTTTTACTGGCCTATTGAACCGCGACTCGGACCCGCACAACCATCGTTCCCTCGTGGGAATTCAAGCGACCCTTCAGCGCGATTGCAAAGAAATCCTCTCCCGCAAATCCTGGCATAGGTCGGTAGTTCACGCCGGTGTGACCCCTTGGACTGAGATTCCCATGATTGGGTGCGGTCTCCACCGACAGCGCTTCAAGCGTTGCCGATCCGTGATGGATGATGATTGCACAGGACATGCCGCTGGCGACCGTCATGGACGACTCGGATGCCGTTCCGAGTCGAAGCGCCAGAGGGGTCGCGCGACAATTGATTGGTGTGGCGACATTGGACGACCACACCGCAAACAGCGCCAGCATAAGTACCACGCTCATTAACCCAATCGTAGGCAACAATGCCGATCGCGTGGGCGGCCGTGCTATTAAACGAGACGTTGTGTGTGGCAAGCGTGAGCGCAGGCGTGCATTTATAGTTACGTAGCCGCGCTGCAAGGAACTTCGACCGTACATTTAGCTCTCCTGCGCTTGCTCACAGGCGCTCCGACGCACCGATTGCGTCGGAGTTCAGCCTATGACGGGCTCCTCACGGTTCTTCGCGCGTGTAGCTCGCGTTATGGGACGGTTGCGTCGAGTTGGGCGAGCGATTCATGAGTGGGCTTTTGCGGCTCTCTGACAAAGACAAACGTGTAGTCGACGATTTCGTCCGCCCTATCGGCCGCAGCAGGTAGACCATCGCCGGAAGCTCCTTGAGTCCTGGCGGCGGACGCCAGAAGAGATCGTGAACTTTTATCGGCCTTGAGCAAGCCTCCGCCGGTCGACTCAAGCGCCAGTTGCGCGGTCGGCGCCTGCCTTGTCGCAAAAACACCGATGACGCCGATCAAAGCAATGGAAAGTACGGCAGTAGCCGCCACACGAGGATTCGAAAATGAATTTGGCATGTTGACCTCCGTTGTGGACGAGGCATCCGCTGAAGCGGTCGCAGCGCAATCTCTGCATTTACCGGTCGGCAGCGCCTCTCATGATTCGACGCCGACCAAGGCGTCTAATCGGTTTTAGCGGGAGGTCAGCGGTGTCATGTATGAACTAGTTCACACAGCGCTCGACGGTCCGAGCACTGACAATGAGTGATCGGAGCGGCGTGGACCGGGTATCGGCCAACGATGCCTGGGCAAAGCCAAATGGCAGAGGATTTCGCACAACCACAGCGCAAATGTGACGCACTTCGCACATGTGCGATTGTCACCGCCCTAAGTTCAGCCGGACTCGGCGCGCAGCGCGCGCACTGCACCGTAGCCGTTGCTGCTTGTCAAAATGCGGATCGTGATCGCGCGGAATGTAGACATCCAAAAAACGCGTCAACCACAGGAGGCAGAGATGTTTGAACAGGTGAGACTCAGTTTCACGGAATTCGTCGCCTGCCTCAATGAGAATCTCGAAGTGGAGATGGCCAGGCTCGATGTAAGCGAGCTATATCGCCAACGCGCCGGGCCGCTCTGCGCGTTGGCCGGCGCGCTCTTCTTGGGCTTGATCGCACGATCCGGCGAACGTTGAGCAGTCCCGCTGGGACCTTGGAGCGAGGACTGGCTCGCGACCATATGATCAACTTCAACGTGGCCCATGATATGAACCGGACACCGCCGCCGCACGCCCTGTCAGCGAGCTAGCTCGTTTTCAACCGCCGGCATAGCAGCACCGCCTTGCGCGAAACCAATCGACCGCCAGATCGTGAGCCGGACCCGCTGGATGCGGTCCGTCACAATTCGCTACAATTCCTTTGCAGCAGCCCAGTCAAGTTCACGCCGAAAGTAGTGGCCGCCTTAACCAAAGCTTCAGTCTCCTCCTTAGCGTCAATCGCGGCACGCAAAATGGCGCGCATCAGATTATAACGACGATAAATAGATCGTCGCTCGCGTACGAGGTCGGCTAACCGGCGCGAACACTCGGCGCGGACTCTGGGCGCAGACTTTTCTTTCGCGCTGCAAGCCGAGCATGCGTTTCGTTGAGGCTATCCTAGGTATCTGTCAATTGTATCCGCGAACATTGTCTCGTCTTCGAATGGAGTGGCGGAAGAAAGTGAGAGTCGAACCCCCGAGGACCGGCTTGCGGCCCTTCACGGATTTGAAGTCCGGACGCGCCACCGCGGACGAGTCTCCTCTTGATTTTAATTCATAGCCCGCTTTTTCAATGGAACGACCGACAGATCGAGACGATGCTTGCTTCATCCGGCGCAAATCGCCGCTGCGCAACTTGCGCACAATCGCAATCGACCATTCCACAATTTGGATCGACATTTTTAGCCCGTTATGCAAGCAGTCGCGAAATTGCGCCACACCAAACTCGCCGTTATCGCGGCCGATGAAAGCGGAAAATGTTCGGATTTGGCCTCGATGTCATTGCGTACCTACAAGCCCAATGAACTACGCCAACCCATGTGCGTCGAAAAAGTCAATGTAAGGCCAAGGTGAAGACGCAAATTATATCTTCAGTCATTATGACTGTGGCGGAATCCGAGCACTACAGCCAAAGCAATAGTCAAGTAAACGGTCACGGCACATCCTTCCAGATGAGCGGAAAGACGCCAGATCGGCAGTGCGTGTGTAATTGCGCGGGCGCCTGTGTGCTATTCGGCCGGCGTCGCGTGCGGCTGTGCTTGCGAGGCGCCCGCACGGACGTTCGTTACTTCCCGCTCCAGCCAGAGCGAATGATGTTGCTTCGCCCAATTGACGTCAACCGTGCCGGTGCCCATCGCCTCGAACGCACCTTCCATACCAATCGTACCGATATAGATGTGCGCAAGCATCGCCGCTACGAAAAGTACCGCAACGGTGCCGTGGACAATTTGTGCAAGCTGCATGCCCGCGATGTCGGTCGCATAAAACGGAAACATTAGCAGATACCCGCTGACGGCCACGGCGCCGCCGCCAATGACAACGATCCAATAGATTACCTTCTGGCCGGCGTTAAAACGGTAAGCTGGCGGGTGGTCCTTGCCTGTCATGCCGCCACCGCGCTTGATCCAGTCGACGTCAACTTGGTTCGGAATATTGCCCGCAACCCAAATCAGCAGGATTAGTATGACACCGAGGGTGAATGCGAAGCTCAAGTAGTTGTGCAGGTACTTGCCCCATTGCGACCAAGTTGCGAAGCCCTCGGCGCCGAACAACGGCAACAATAACTCCTTGCCGAACGTGATGTTGAGGCCGGTGAGGCCGAGGATGATGAAGCAAGTCGCAGTCATCCAATGCACGAAGCGTTCAAAGGCGTTGAAGCGGACAATCGTCCGCCCGGAGCGTCCGCTTTCAATGCGCACCATGCCGCGTGTAAGGTAGAAGATCACGAGCAACGCCAGCATGCCGAGGATCGCGATGCCGCCGATCCAGGGCAGTGTGACCTCGTGGAATTGGCGCCAGGACTGTCCGGCTGGCTGGATCAACGTGGCCGCTTTGGCATCCGGGATTGTTATACGGCCTTGCACTTGCTGTAATTGTTGCAGCAGTTGGTCTTCCTTGACCGAACTCGCGGTCGGATTGACCGAACTCGGCTGCTGGGCAACGACAGGCGCTGCCATAACCGCAAGCATCAGCAGCGCCAACGCGCCAACGAAAATCCGGATTCGCGCGAATAACGCCATCAGTCCCTCCATCCCCATTCGATCGCCTTATTGAAGTGACTGCGGTTCGCCGGACGATCGACGAACCGCTAGTGCACCGCTATGAAGCGATGGTCTCTTTATAGGCCGTCTTCCAGCCCCATGCGCCGGAACCATAGCCGCGCTTGACAACGCGCTCCTTGTAGATTTGCGCGATGATCTCGCCATCACCTGCGAGTAGCGACTTGGTCGAACACATCTCGGCACAGAGCGGCAGTTTGCCTGCGGCAAGGCGGTTGGTACCGTATTTTTCAAACTCTTCCTTGCTTCCATCAGCTTCTGGTCCACCAGCGCAAAAGGTGCACTTGTCCATCTTGCCGCGGGAACCGAAGTTCCCGACTTTCGGATATTGCGGCGCGCCGAATGGACATGCGTAGAAGCAATAGCCGCAGCCGATGCAGATGTCCTTGGAGTGCAGCACGACGGCGTCAGCCGTCGTGTAGAAGGCGTTGGTTGGACAGACCGCGGCGCAGGGCGCGTCGGTGCAATGCATGCAAGCCATGGAGATCGAGCGCTCTCCAGGCTTGCCGTCATTGATCGTGACGACGCGCCGACGGTTGATGCCCCAAGGCACCTCATGTTCGTTCTTGCAGGCGGTGACGCAAGCGTTGCACTCGATGCAGCGATCGGCGTCGCAGAGGAATTTCATCCGAGCCATTGATCCGCCTCCTTACGCCGATACGATCTGGCACAGGGTGACTTTGGGCTCCTGCATGCCGGTCGCAGGATCGTATCCGTAAGTCGTGATCGTGTTCGCGCTCTCGCCAAGCACGATGGGATCGGCATCCTTCGGATACTTGGCGCGCAGGTCGACGCCGCCCAGCCATCCGCCGAAGTGGAACGGCATCCAGGCGACGCCCTTGCCGACGCGCTCGGTGACGAGCGCCTTCACCTTGGCCTTGGAGCCGTTCTCCGCGCCGGTCACCCAGACCCAGGCGCCATCCCTGATGCCGCGGTCCTGCGCATCGGCCGGGCTGATCTCGACGAACATCTCCTGCTGCAGCTCGGCGAGCCACTTGTTGGAGCGGGTCTCTTCGCCGCCGCCTTCATACTCGACGAGGCGGCCGGAACTCAGGATCAGCGGGAACTGCTTGGCGATGCCCTTGTCCAGCGCGGTCTTCTGAACGGTGAAGCCGATATTCGGCAGCCGGAACTGCTTCGCATCGGGCAGGGTCGGGTATTTCGCGACCAGGTCGACCCGCGGCGTGTAGATCGGTTCGCGATGCACCGGGATGGCGTCCGGCAGGCCGAACGCGTTCATCCGCGCCTTCGCGTTCCCATACGGCACGCAGCCGTGCATCATCGCAACGCGCTGGACGCCGCCGGAAAGGTCCGTCGACCACGACACCGTAGCGACCTTGTCGGGGGCGCCGGCGACCCGCTCGATCGTTGCGCGCTCTTGGGCGGTGAGGTCCTTGTCCCATCCCAGCTTCTGCAGGACACCCATCGTAAACTCGGGATAGCCGTCCTTGATCTCCGAGCCGAGCGAGTAGGAGCCCTCCGCCAGCAGGGTCACTCCGTTGCGCTCGACCCCGAAGCGGGCGCGGAACGTGCCGCCGCCGTCCATGACGTTGAGGTTGGTGTTATAGAGAAGCGGCGTGCCCGGATGCTTCACCTCCGGGCTGCCCCAGCACGGCCAGGGCAGGCCGTAATAGTCGCCCTTGGCCGGACCATCTTTCGCCCGCAGCGACACCAGATCGAAGTCCTTCTGGTTGGCCATGTGGAGCTTGAGCCGCTCCGGCGACTGGCCGCAGTATCCCGTGGACCATCCACCCCT
>JBGPOB010000235.1:0-6056 GCA_041487815.1 Xanthobacteraceae bacterium
AATTTATGCAATCGAACTCCAGGTGACGCCCGAATTCCTGCCCGCTATATAGACGCTACCCGTAGGAGTGTAGCTCAATGGCTAGAGCACCGGTCTCCAAAACCGGGGGTTGCAGGTTCGAGTCCTGCCACTCCTGCCACCCACCCTGCAAGCCATTGAAATATATGTAGAAATAAAAGTGGGTCAATTAGTGGTTCAATCGAACTTCGCGGAGGATGGACTTTGCCCCTATAAATTGGACAGTTTGCCGAACAATCGGGCGCAAAATCATTGCACAGGTGCGAGGTAACCTCTGAGGTAACTTTTGTCGTCAAATGAACGATCGTCTCGATTGGGCGCGATAATTGCGCGTGTAGGTGTCTAACGAACACTCCTTAGCTCGCGTGACTTAGTTAGAAACTATTAGATGGTTTCGGCCCAAACGAAGCCGCCCTGCGCAGGGTTTCCTTTGTCAATTAATTGAATGCCAACCTAGAAAAGAGGTTGGTCAATGTCAGATAGACATATTTCCAGGTCAGTTAGGGCTTCTGTTTCGCCCTTATCCGGGCGTCCTTCAAAGCCTTCGCGCGTTTCTGAGCCGCCGAAAGTTTCGGAACGGATGGTGGCCGCCGGGGTTGCCGTACTTTGGGAGTGTGGGGCTGTTTGAGGACAGCTAGATTCCGATGCGTTATTGGGTTTAGAAATTTTTGAGGCCATGCGGAGGGTCGCTCGACTACGACGCCAAACAATTCGATAATTTCATCGGCAATATGTTGGCAATCGATATGAAAATCGTCGAAGTTTTCAATTTCGATGGAATGGAAATCGCTTCTGGGGATCGGAGAGCGTAAAGCCGGTCGAATAATAAGTTCTGATGCCGCGTTTTCATATAAACTTACATGTGGATGCCAATGAGCAATCGCATTGCGAAACTTTGCGAGTTTCAAAAGAAACTTGCTACAGGACGCCCAGTATTTTTTTAGTTCCCCATTAAACTCTTGAGCTAAAAGGCTCTGAAATAGTTCATTTCGAGAGCGTGTATTTTGGATTGCGAAAAAAATAGCATGTGCTTTGGGCAAATCGACGCCTAGAAGGCTCTGCAAAAGCAGCGCCAGGGACCATTCTACCTTTGCGTAGCTTCCCATGGCTTGGCCAATGGCTTGTTGAAACAATGGCAGCCCTGGAATTGGGACAGGTGTTGATCTGGCCATGAAAAAATCCAATCCAACGAAAGACCCTGCATTCAAGCGCGTGCTCGGTTGCCGAAGCACGGTCTCAAGAGTGGGTCACTTGTGCCGGTTTCCCGCGGTATTGTTGAGTCTAATAACTGACCCACTTTAATCTAAGCAGTTGAGCCGACGGTATTAACGTGGCCCTGCCACTCCTGCCACCCAACCGGGTCAATCCAACGAACGCCCGCTATTGGATTGCGAAATGGTCCCTTAACTCCTGCTAACGGCGCCGCCCGCGCCGCCTGCGCGGCTTGACCGCGCGCCCGGCCCGCAGTAGGAAGCGCCATCGCTTGCGGCCCGGTGACGGACTTCCGCGGCGAACATTCTCCCAAAAAGGACCCGTGTTCCGGTCGCATCCTTGAAAGGTTGGGACGCGATTTCCTATGGGGGCGCCGAAGCCGTCCGGATTGGCCGCTGCGTGAGACACGATCGATGGAAAGCCCGTTCAAGTTTCTGCAGGAAGTGCGCACCGAGACGCAGAAGGTCACCTGGCCTTCGCGCCGCGAGACGGCGATCACGACGATAATGGTGTTCATCATGGCGGCGGCGGCGGCGGTGTTTTTTCTGTTCGCCGATCAGCTGATCCGTTTTGTTGTGACGATGATTCTGGGGATCGGAACCTGATGAAGTGCGTTTGCTTTCACCACGCGGAAGAAACAATCGGATGAAGCGACGCAGCATCAAGCGATACAAAATTTACCGACATTGGATTTAGCCACATGGCCAAGCGCTGGTATATCGTCCACGCCTACTCCAACTTCGAAAACAAGGTCGCCGATTCGATCCGCGAGCAGGCCAAGCAGCGCGGCTTGAGCGAGCTGTTCGATGAGATCCTCGTCCCCAAGGAGAAGGTTGTTGAGGTGCGCCGCGGCCGCAAGGTCGACACCGAGCGCAAATTCTTTCCGGGCTACGTGCTCGTGAAAGTCGAGCTCACCGACGAGGCGTTCCATCTCATCAAGAATACGCCCAAGGTGACGGGCTTCCTCGGCGCCGACAACAAGCCGATGCCGATTTCCGATACCGAGGCCAACCGCATCCTGCACCAGGTGCAGGAAGGCATCGAGCGGCCGAAGCCATCGGTGTCGTTCGAGGTCGGCGAACAGGTGCGCGTCTCCGACGGGCCGTTCGCCTCGTTCAACGGCACCGTCGAGGAAGTCGACGACGCCCGCTCGCGCCTCAAGGTCGCGGTTTCGATCTTCGGCCGCGCGACGCCGGTGGAGTTGGAATTCGGACAGGTCGAGAAATCCTGAACGGATCGCCGCACCCTGGCACTCCTGCGGCGGAATTGTTTGCATCAGGGTGGCGCATGACCAACTCGAACCACCCGTTGCGATCTGCCGATCCGTTCATCCCGAAGCTGAAAGCGCGCGCAAGTGGCGTCTATGCGCGCTCGCTCTATCTGCCGGTATCGCGCGCCGCGCGCGCCCTTCGCGGATTGAGCCGCAGCGTGCGTGGCGTGCATCGGCAGCATGAACAGCGCACGCATTTACCAATGGTGGCGTGGGCTGACGTATTTCCGGCGCGGCCGATCTATCTGACGCAGACGCAGAAGCGGGCGGGCAACGTGACCGTTGGCGAACTGGCGGTACTTGCGACCGCAGCGGCCGCCATGGACCGGAATGACGAGATCGTCGAAATCGGCACGTTCGATGGCAGAACAACGCTGAATTTCGCCATCAACGCGCCAGTCGAAGTACCGGTGTTTACGCTGGATTTGCCTCCGGATGTTGCGACCCGATTCACGCTCGCGCCGGGCGAGCGCGCGTTCGTGGACAAGCCCGCGCCAGGCGCGCGGTTTCGCGGCGTCGCGCCGCCGTGGTCCGCGGGGGCTGCGAGGATCACGCAAATTCTCGGCGATTCCGCGACGTACGACTGGTCCCTGCGCATCGGCCGTGCCGGCCTCGTATTCGTCGACGGCTCGCACGCCTACGACTATGCGAAATGCGACTCCGAAACGGCGTTAAGGCTGGTCGGTCACAAAGGGGTGGTCATTTGGCACGACTACGGTGTATGGGAAGGCGTAACCCGCGCGCTTGAAGAGATCGAGGCAAAGAACCACTTCGGTTTGCGCCACATCAGCGGCACCACGCTCGCGGTTTTCAAAGCGTAGCGATTACCGGGCAACGACGCCCGTCATACGTGGGAGGTGAGGCGGTCGCCAGCCGTCTAGATCCGCACCACGAACCCTGACCCGGCCACGCGTGGCCACCGACAGGAGCATGTGTCATGGCGAAGAAAGTCACCGGATACCTTAAGTTGCAAGTGCCGGCCGGGGCGGCCAATCCGTCGCCGCCGATCGGTCCCGCGCTCGGTCAGCGCGGCCTCAACATCATGGAGTTCTGCAAGGCGTTCAACGCCCAGAGCCAGAAACTGGAAAAGGGCTCGCCGATCCCGGTCGTAATCACGATTTTTCACGACCGCTCGTTCACCTTCGAGATGAAGACGCCGCCGGTGTCCTATTTCATCAAGAAAGCGGCGAAGGTTGAGAGCGGGTCGAAAACGCCGGGCCGAGAAAAGGTCGGCAAGATCACCAAGGCGCAGGTCAAGGAAATCGCCGAGCAGAAGATGAAAGACCTGAACTCGGACACGATCGAGGCGGCGATGCGCATGGTCGAAGGTTCCGCCCGCTCGATGGGCATCGAGGTCGCGGAGTAGCACGATGAGCACGCACGGAAAACGCACGGTCGCGGCGCGCCTCGGCGTCGATCGCGAAAAACTCTATTCGCTCGAGGAAGCCGTGAAGATGGTCAAGGAACGCGCCACGGCGAAGTTCGACGAGACCATCGAGATCGCCATGAATCTCGGGGTCGACCCCAAGCACGCCGACCAGATGGTGCGCGGCGTCGTTACGCTGCCGAACGGCTCCGGCCGCAGCCAGCGTGTCGCGGTGTTCGCGCGCGGCGCCAAGGCGGAGGAGGCCAAGGCCGCCGGCGCCGACATCGTCGGGGCCGAGGATCTCGTCGAAAAGGTCAATGCCGGCACGATCGATTTCGACCGCTGCATCGCGACCCCGGACCTGATGCCGTTGGTCGGCCGGCTTGGCAAGGTGCTGGGCCCGCGCGGCCTGATGCCCAATCCCAAAGTCGGTACCGTTACCATGGACGTCGTTACCGCGATCAAAGGCGCCAAAGGCGGGTCGGTTGAATTCCGCGTCGAGAAGGCGGGGATCGTTCAGGCCGGCGTCGGCAAAGCCTCGTTCGACGCCCAAAAGCTCGTCGAAAACATCAAGGCGTTCGCGGATGCGGTCAATAAAGCCAAGCCCGCTGGCGCCAAGGGGCACTTTATCAACCGGGTGGCGATTTCCTCGACCATGGGGCCAGGCGTAAAGGTTGAGCCCGGAAGCGTCGTGGGGAGCTAGCGCGCGAGCCTGTAAAGCTGCCGACGTTCGGGTGAAATTATGCCCAAATTCAAGGGGTTGGTTGACCCAGCGGCTTTCGATGGGCTGCTCCGACCGTCGGCGTTCGAAGCGGGCATTTTTCTGCGGGCAAGTTGCATAATCCGCTTGGCAATAGCCCTCTAACGCTTTAGATACTGCGGCACGGGCGTGCCGGCCCAGCTTGTCGGCGCGTTTTTGCGCGTTCTTCGAAATCACTAACGCTGAGGAACCTGATCCTTTTGGACGTCCTACGGGATTCATCTGAAGGGTAAGGAGAGATCAGCGCTGCCGTTTCGCAAGGCGCGCGGCCGACGGGCATTTCCACGGCTTTGAATTGGGCGTGGAGGCGTTCGGCGGAAATCCTGTCCAAGACTGCAGGTGTCCGGCTCCGGCCCGACTTAATGTCCTGCATAGATGGGGAAAGACCGAGTGCGGACGAGCCCTTCGGGGCGGATTCGCGTGTGGTTCGAACCTCGATACCTGGGCGGCTGCGGCTGCTTGGGGGGCAGGCGATGGCGCTCGCACCAGCGGGCGGAACAACGGTCGTCCTGTCTCCGGTTCCGTCTCACGACGGTACGGCGCCTTGACGGCATGTCGCAACCGGCGGCCGCCGCAAGACGGTCGCCCAGTACGAAAGAGCAAACAGTGGATCGAGCGGCAAAACAGGAGTCCATCGCGACGCTCAAGGGAGTCTTCAAGGCTTCCAGCGTCGTCGTGGTGGCTCACTATGCCGGCCTGACCGTTGCCCAGATGCAGACCCTGCGCAAGCAGGCGAGGCAGGCTGGCGCGTCGGTGCGGGTCGCCAAAAACCGCCTCGCCAAGATCGCTCTGGAAGGTACGGACGTGGCTTCCGTCGCCACCCTGCTCAAGGGTCCGACGGTGATCGCCTATTCGGGCGATCCGGTGGCCGCGCCCAAGGTCGTCTCCGACTTCGCCAAGGCGAACGAACGGTTCGTCATCCTCGGCGGGGCCATGGGCAAGACCGCCCTGAATCCCGACGGCGTCAAGGCGCTTGCCTCGCTGCCGTCGCTCGATGAGTTGCGCGCCAAGATCGTCGGCCTGATCCAGGCTCCGGCGACCAAGATCGCGCAAATTATCAACGCGCCGGCCGCGAAAGTGGCGCGCGTCATTCAGGCATACGCTTCCAAGAGCGCCGCATGAGGCTCTTTGCAACATCGAATGGTTCGAACCCCGAAGGACACATGAACAATGGCTGATTTGTCGAAGCTTGTTGATAATCTCTCCAGCCTTACGGTGCTGGAAGCTGCCGAACTCGCCAAAATGCTCGAGGAGAAGTGGGGCGTGTCGGCTGCGGCGGCGGTTGCGGTCGCGGCGGCGCCGGGCGGCGCGGCGGCAGCGGCGGTTGAGGAAAAGACTGAGTTCACGGTCGTCCTGGCCGCCATCGGCGACAAGAAGATCGAAGTCATCAAGGAAGTTCGCGCCCTCACCGGTCTCGGGCTGAAGGAAGC
>JBGPOB010000236.1:0-6037 GCA_041487815.1 Xanthobacteraceae bacterium
CGAACGAGCACATCCGTATCGACATCGTCAACAATCTGCTGCCCCCGCAACTGCGCAACTGGATCGACGTCGTCGGTCACGCGTTCTTTTTGCTGCCGCTCACAATCATCATGGTGTTCACGGGCGTTCCGTTTTTCACCAAGTCCTTGCTGCTCAACGAGCAGTCGGGAAATGCCGGCGGGCTGCCGCAATGGCCGGCCAAGTCGCTGATCATGATCGGCTTCGCGCTCCTGTTCCTGCAGGGCGTTTCCGAGTTGATCAAGCGGATCGCGGTGATGCGCGATCTCATTCCCGATCCGTACGCGGTCACTGGAACTTCGCATGCCGCCATCGAGGCGGAGGCGGAACGTTTGATCGCCGAACTCAAATCCGAACCCCACTGACCTCAAAACCAGTCCGGAGCGACGATCTTGACGGTCTTTCTAATTCACTACATGGCGCCGATCATGTTTGCGGCGCTGGTCGTGTTCCTGCTGCTGGGTTATCCGGCCGCATTCTCGCTCGGTGCCGTCGGATTGATCTTTGGCCTTCTCGGAATCGAGCTCGGGCTGTTCCAGCCTGACTTTCTGCAAGCGCTGCCGGACCGCGTCTATGGCGTGATGAACAACGATACGCTGCTCGCGATTCCATTTTTCACTTTCATGGGATTGGTGCTTGAACGATCGGGGATGGCCGAGGACCTGCTCGACACGATCGGGCAATTGTTCGGCACCATTCGCGGCGGGCTTGCATATGCGGTGATCTTTGTCGGCGCATTGTTGGCCGCAACGACCGGCGTGGTCGCGGCGTCGGTGATCTCGATGGGGTTGATATCGCTGCCGATCATGTTGCGCTACGGTTACGATCGGCGGGTCGCGGCCGGCGTCATCGCCGCCTCCGGCACGCTCGCGCAAATTATTCCGCCCTCGCTCGTCCTGATTGTGATGGCCGATCAGCTCGGCCGCTCCGTCGGCGACATGTACGAGGGCGCGTTCATTCCCGGTATCGCACTCGCCGGCCTCTATGCCGGTTACGTCTTCCTTGTGACGATCGTCGCTCCGAAGTCGGTGCCAGGGCTCCCCATCGAGGCGGTCGGATTTCGCGACGCGGACGGCAGCCGCGGGCTGCTGTCGCTACTCGTCCTCTTCATCGCCAGCGGCGTTTTCGGCTGGCTCGTGATGCGGAACTCGAACACACATGGCGCCGACTTTGTCGTGCTCACCATGTTTTTTGGCATCATATTCGCCTTCGCGATCGCAGTCGTGAATTGGCTGTGCGACCGGCTTTTGAAATTCCGCTTCCTGTCGCACCTGGCGCAGCAGACAACCTTCGTGATGGTGCCGCCGCTGTTCCTGATTTTCCTGGTGCTCGGCACCATCTTCATCGGCCTCGCGACCCCGACCGAAGGCGGCGCCATGGGAGCGACCGGAGCGCTGATTCTGGCGGCGATCAAGGGGCGGCTAAAATTCGATCTTGTCAGGCAGGCCACGGAAGCCACCGCCAAGCTGTCCGCGTTCGTGGTGTTCATCCTGGTCGGCGCGCGCGTGTTTTCGCTGACATTCTACGGCGTCAGCGGCCACGTTTGGGTTGAGGAATTGTTGACGTCGCTCCCCGGCGGACAAGTCGGGTTCCTCATCTTCGTCAACGCCTTTGTGTTCGTGCTCGCCTTCTTTCTCGATTTTTTCGAGCTGGCCTTTATCGTCGTCCCCCTGCTCGGCCCCGCCGCCGAACATCTTGGCATCGATCTGATCTGGTTCGGCGTCATCCTCGGCGTGAACATGCAAACATCGTTCATGCACCCGCCATTCGGTTTTGCGCTGTTCTATTTGCGCTCGGTTGCGCCACGCGAGCCTTACGTCGATCGCGTCACGAAGAAGACGATGGATCCGGTAACCACCGGACAGATTTATTGGGGTGCCGTTCCCTTCGTCTTCATCCAGGTATTGATGATCCTAATTGTGATCTTCTTTCCCGCCATGGTCATGCATTACAAGGGCACCGGACCGAAGATCGATCCATCCAAGGTCAAGATCGAAATTCCACAGATTGAATTGCTGCCGCCAGCGGATTTCGGGCCGCCGAAGATTCAATAGCGGCGGTCGCTCCCGGCAACAAAAAGGCCCCGGAGCCGAGACTCCGGGGCTTGTCGATTGCGCTGTCCCGTGCAGATAGCGCGCGATCAGCAAAAGTGGCACCGGTTTTGCGTCCGACCTGCCTTCGCCCGCCGAAGCGGGCTTCGCGCAGGCGGGTCGCGCTAACTTATTAGCTTAGCGCATGATCTTATCGGCGAACCGAATCCACTTCGCCGGATCATGCGCTACGTGCGGCGGAGCGCGCGGATCATGAAGGAGTCATTGCTGTATTCCGCCACCGACCACCACAGATACTGCTCGCCGCGGAACGCCACCATGTGGTCATAGACCTTCTTGAAATCGGCGTTCTTCGCCGAAAACTCCGCGCAGACCTCGTTGGTTGCCTTGAAGCTTGCCTCCATTATGGCGGGAGCGAATGGGCTCAGTTTTGCTCCGTTCGAAACGAGCCGCCGGAGCGCAGCCGGGTTGCTGATGTCGTATTTTGCCATCATCCATTCGTTGGCCAACGCGGAGGCCGAGCGAATAAGCGACTTGTATGCCGGCGACAGCGCATTCCATTTCTCAAGATTGATGAAATTGTGTATCGACGTCCCACCTTCCCACCATCCGGGGTAGTAGTAGTTGGGCGCGATCTTGTAAAAACCGAGCTTCTCGTCGTCATAAGGGCCAACCCATTCGGCGGCGTCGACAGTGCCCTTTTCCAGCGCCGGATAAATATCGCCGCCCGCGATCTGCTGGGGCACGACGCCAAGTTTCTGCAACACGGTTCCGCCGAACCCCCCAATGCGCATCTTGAGGCCCTTGAGATCCTCGACCGTCTTGATCTCCTTGCGGAACCAGCCACCCATCTGGCAGCCGGTGTTGCCGGCGATGATGCCAAAGATATTGAACTTCTTATAGAACTCATTCAGCAGATCGCCGCCGCCGCCAATCGTAAGCCAGGCGTTGTTCATGCGGCTGTTCAGACCAAACGGAACGCACGTTCCAAACGAAAACGTCGGGTCTTTGCCGAAATAATAGTACGACGCGGTCTGGCACATCTCGACCGTGCCGTTCTGCACCGCGTCGGCGGCGGCAAGTCCCGGAACGATTTCGCCGGCGGCGAAGACCTGGATCTGGAACTTGTTGTCGCTGGCCTCCGCCACCGCTTTGGCGAACACTTCGGCGCCGCCATAGAGCGTGTCGAGCGATTTCGGGAAGCTCGAGGTTAACCGCCATTTCGTTTCCGGCATCGACTGGGCGATCGCCGGGCTGGCGATAGCGGTCGCCGCGGCGCCAGTGCCAGCTACCTTGAGAAATTCACGACGCTTCATTTCGTTTCTCCTCCCAAAAAGAAAACTCAACGGGTTGTCACGGCCCGTTTCCGTAATGCCCCGGATATCATGAATTAGAGAGGCGCGGGAGCCAAAAATCCGCGATTTCTGGCGAGATCTTTAGACCAAAGTACGAACGAACGTCCCGGCTCGGCTCAATGTTAGAGGCCGCACGCAAGCCCGTCTCACGTCGCGCTGGATCAAGCCTCAATCACGATCTTCGGCGCCACGCGCGCGCTGCCGCCGGCGAGCCCGGCGCGCACGTTGGCGGCGATCTCCCGATAGCATTGCGCATGCGGCCCGTCGGGATCGCTCGCGACCACCGGCTGGCCGGCGTCGGACTTCGCGCGAATGTCGATGTGCAGCGGCACCTCGCCGAGAAACGGCACCCCCAGCCGCTCGGCTTCGCGGCGCGCGCCGCCGTGACCGAAAATATCCGTGCGCGTGCCGCATTGCGGGCACACGAAGGTGCTCATGTTCTCGACGATCCCGAGCACCGGAACATTGACGCGCTTGAACATCGCGATGCCGCGGCGCGCGTCGATCAAGGCCAGGTCCTGCGGCGTCGATACGATCACCGCGCCTCTGAGCGGCACTTGTTGCGCGATCGTCAATTGCGCATCGCCGGTGCCGGGCGGCATGTCCACCACCATGATGTCGAGCGCGCCCCACTCGACCTCGCGCAGCATTTGCGTCAAGGCCGACATCACCATCGGGCCGCGCCAGATCATCGGCGTTTCCTCCTCGACGAGGAAACCGATCGACATCACCTTGAGGCCGTATCCCTCCATCGGCTTGAGCCGCGTGCCGCCTATGGTTTCGGGCTTGCCTCTGATGGCCAGCAGCTTTGGCACCGAAGGACCGTAGATGTCGGCATCAAGCATGCCAACCTTGAGCCCAAGATCGCGCAGACCGAGCGCGAGATTGACCGCCGTCGTCGATTTTCCGACGCCGCCCTTGCCCGAAGCGACGGCGATGATTGCGCCGACGCCGGGAATGGCGGGCGCGGGCGTGCCCTGTGGCGTCGCGCGCGGCCGCGCTTGCGCAGCGGCGCCAGCACCGGCGTTTGGACCGGCGGTATGCGGCGCGGCTCCAGCCGCCCCTGCCGCACGCTCACCGGTGAGCGCGACCATCGCCGAGATCACGCCGGGCAATGCGCGCACGGCTGTCTCGGCGGCCTTGCGCAGCGGCTCCCACGCCGGCACCGCACTGGCATCGACGGTGATCGAAAAGAACACCTTGCCGTCGCCGACGACGATGTCCGACAGCTTTCCGCTCGCAGGCAGCGGCTGTCCGTCCGGACCCTTGATCGCCGCGAGGGCAGCAAGAACGTCGTCTTTGGAAACGGGCATGGGTGCGCTCCGGCGCGGCTGACTGATTGATTGCCCTGCTAGGTAGTACGATCGCGACGGGTTGACGAGACCCCCTGCCCGTCGCAAAGCATCTTCATTCGGCAAGCTTGCGGGAGGAAGTGATGGCGAAGGTCGCATTTATCGGGCTCGGCGTCATGGGCTACCCGATGGCGGGGCATCTCAAGACCAAGGGTGGGCACGATGTGACGGTCTATAACCGCACCGCCGCCAAGGCCGACAAATGGGTCGCGCAGTTCGGCGGCAAGAGCGCGAAGACGCCGAAGGACGCAGCGGCGGGCCAGGATTTCGTCATGGCCTGCGTCGGCAATGACCGCGACCTGCGCGAAGTCATGGTCGGCGCGGCTGGCGCGTTTCACGGCGTGGCGAAGGGCGCGCTCCTGGTCGATCACACCACCGCTTCCGCCGAGATTGCGCGCGAGCTGCACGCGGTGGCGAAGTCACGCGGCTTTGATTTCATCGACGCGCCGGTTTCCGGCGGTCAGGCCGGCGCGGAAAACGGCGCGCTCACGGTGATGTGCGGCGGCGAGGCCGCGCCGTTCGCGCGCGCGGAAAAAATCATCGCGGCCTATGCGCGCGCCTGCACGCTGATGGGCGCGCCGGGCTCGGGCCAGCTCGCCAAGATGGTCAACCAGATTTGCATCGCCGGGCTGGTGCAGGGCCTCGCTGAAGGTCTGCACTTTGCGAAGAAGGCCGGCCTCGATATCGAGAAATTGATCGCGACGATTTCCAAGGGCGCGGCGCAATCCTGGCAGATGGAAAATCGCTATAAGACCATGGTCGCCGGCAAGTTTGATTTCGGCTTCGCTGTGGACTGGATGCGCAAGGACCTCGCCATCTGTCTTACGGAAGCCAATCGCAACGGCGCACTTTTACCGACCACGGCGCTGATTGATCAATTTTACGCCGAAGTTCAGAAGATGGGGGGCAAACGCTGGGATACGTCGAGCCTGATCGCGCGGCTGGAGCGGTAGTGCATCATCGCGAGAGCTTGCGGGATGCTACGTTTCCGCCGACGCGAGGTGCGCAAGGCAGCGCCGTACGAACGCCTATTGCTTTAAAAAAACGTGCGGTTCCGCTAAAGACACCTGGCCCCATTCAAAATGTCGGCCGACTAATTCGCTTGCCTCGAAAGTTCGCTTGCTTGCATCGAAAATTCGGCAGCAGCGATGGCGCGCCGGGCCGCGACCATTTCCGATCGAGCGGTCACATCCTGCCAAACATTCTTGATCTTTGAATCTCGACGCTGACGACGTGACGGAAACGTCGTAACGCTGACGTC
>JBGPOB010000237.1:0-5995 GCA_041487815.1 Xanthobacteraceae bacterium
CGCGTGGCGGCGCTGACGGACGGCATCCGCGCCTTCACGACGACGCCCTATGTTTTCACGACCCCGACGCGCGCCCGAGGCTATATCGGCCTCGGTTCCGGCGAAGCAACGCATGTGCTGGTGCGCGTCGTGCCCGGCGCCGATGTCGGCGAAGTGCGCGCGCAGATCGCGCAACGGCTGCCCGACGCCGAGGTTTTAACGCGCGAAGAATTTGCCGAGCGCAGCCGCAACCATTGGCTGTTTTCGACCGGCGCCGGATTCGCGCTGATCGCCGGCGCGATTCTCGGCTTGATCGTCGGCACCGTCATCGTGGCGCAGACGCTTTACGCCAGCACCAAGGATCATTTGCCCGAATTCGCGACGCTGCGCGCGATCGGCTCAACCGCGCGCTACATCCACAAGGTTATATTGTGTCAGGCCCTGATCAGCGCGGCGATCGGCTTCAGCATCGCGGCGTTTACCGGCCTGCTAACGATGCGGCTGACCGCCGATGCGGTGCTGCCGGTCGTGGTCACGCCGTTTCTGTTCGTCATGCTGCTCGCCCTGACCGTCGTCATGTGTGTCGTTTCTGCGCTCGCCGCTATTGCCAAGGTGACGCGCATCGATCCTGCCATGGTGTTTGCGCGATGACCGCCGCGGTCGTCGAAGCCAAAGGCATCGTGAAAGCGCTCGGCGAGGGCGCCGCGCGCGTGATCGCGCTCAAGGGCGTCGACCTGTCGCTCTATCCCGGCGAGCTGACGCTGCTCATGGGGCCGTCCGGCAGCGGTAAGACGACGCTGCTGTCGATTCTCGGCTGCGTGCTAACGCCGACCGAAGGGTCCGTCACGGTCGCCGGCCAATCGGCGCGCGGGCAAGGGCCGGAGGCGCTGGCCGCATTGCGCCGGGCGTACATCGGATTCGTTTTTCAGTCCTATCATCTGTTTCCGACGCTGACGGCGGAGGAAAATGTCAGGCTGGTGCTCGACGTGCGCGGCGAGCACGGGCCGGATTCCGAGGCGCGGGCGTTGCGAGCGCTCGCGGACGTCGGCATCGAGCACAAGTCCCAGGCCCATCCGCGACACCTCTCGGGCGGCGAACAACAGCGCGTCGCGATCGCGCGCGCCGTGGTCGGCCGGCCGGCGGTAATTTTGGCCGATGAACCGACGGCATCGCTCGACGGCGAAAACGGCCACGCCGTCATGACCGTGCTGGCGGAGATTGCGCACAAGCACCGGCGCGCGGTACTCGCCGTCACCCACGACCCGCGCACGCTTTCGTTCGCCAACCGCGTCATTCGCATCGAAGACGGCCGGATTTCCGGCGAGGAACGCATTGCCAATGCATCGATATCGTAAGGCGCTTACCGTCGCGGGGTTGACGATTTTGGTTGTCACGCCGTTCGCGCTCCTGCCGCTGGCGGCAACCGGCGACCGCCCGCAGCCGGCGGCAGAGCCACGGCTTTCGTCCGGCGTGCGCTGGAGCGCGACCGCGCCGGGCAAGGTCGAACCGCGGACCGGCGAGTATCGCATCGGCGCCGACGTGCTTGGCCGCATCGCGGAGGTCCCCGTGCGCGCGGGAGATCGGGTCGATGCCGGCGACATCCTGGTGCGCCTCGACGACGACGAGGCATCGGCCCGCGTGGCGGCGGCGCTGGCCGATGTTGCATTGAGAAAATTTGTTCGCGACGATCAAGGTGCTGCGACGCGCACCAAGCGCCGCTACGATGCCGATGACGACGTGTTTGCCGCCGAGCAGAAACTACAGGCGATGCACGCGGCGCTTGACCGGGCAACGGCGACAGATCGCGGCGCAAGCCCCGGCGATGCAGCGCGCAAGGCAAGGTCGGACTTGCAGGCGGCGGAATCCGAAGTGGCGCGGTTGCGCGCCGTCGCCGCCAACATCTACAAGGAGCAGGGCAACCCGCAAGCCAACCAGAATGAATCGGCGCTGCACGCGGCGCGCAGCCAGTTGGCCGTCGCGCAGGCCTTGTTCGACAAGACACGCATCCGCGCACCGGTTGCCGGAACAGTCATCCAGCTTTCGGCCAAGGTCGGCGAATTGGCTTCGCCGTCAAATCCGGAGCCGATCGCCGTGGTCGGAGATCTGACGGCGTTGCGTGTGCGCGCCGAGCTTGACGACCGCGACATCGGCCGCGTGCAGGTCGGGCAGCGCGCGGTGGTGCGCGCGGATGCCTTTCGGGACGTCGATTTTCCCGGTCGAGTGGCCTCCATCGCGCCCGGCCTTGCCTATGGCAAGCTGTCACCGCGCGGTCCGCGGCGGCCCGCTGAAATTGAAGTGCTGGAAGTTCTGGTGAGCCTCGACGATGGATCGCGCCTGCGTTCGGGCATGCGCGTTGACGTCTATTTTGTCGCCGACGATGCACCGGCGCAGCCGCCGAAGCCGTGACCATTCAAATTTGCGCGATCGTCCGCTAGCGATAATTGCCGGTGACCGACCAGCCCAAGTCCTTGAGTTGCTGCGTGGCGAGCGCCGTGGCCTGGCCGGTAATTCGCATTTCCGAGCGGCCGGCAAATCCGGCGCGACGGCCATCGTTGACGATGTCCTTCATCGAGCGCGCGGTGTTTTCGGTCCACGACAGCGCATCGATCGGCAAGATGCCGATCACGCCGCCAGTGCGCGTAATATTGAACGGATAGCCGCCGAGTGTCACAAACGCCGTCAGGGCGCCGGTCTTGGCGTGATACTCCGCCAGCAGTTCCGCATGCCGGCGCATGAAATAGGCGGCGTCGTGCCGGTGCACCGAGGCGGCGCGCGCGATGAACGCCGAGCGGTTCTGCACCGAGCCCATGCTTTCAAGCGAAGCGACGATAAATGTGACGTCGAGCGGCGTGAAGTTGCGGTTGGTGAGCAGCGTCTCCGCAACGCTGGTGTCGACGCCCATTTTCGCGATCTTGGCGCGGTTGAGGTCCATGAGCTGAGCGGCCGAAAGATCGCGCGCCAGCGACGAGACGGTGCTGGTGGTGGCGACATTGGACGCGATGATGCCGCCGACGCCGGGGATCGCCATCAGCGCGCCGGTGACGACGAGGCCGCCGGCCGCGGCGGCTTCGGACAATTGGCCGAGCTTGACCGCCAGCGGCGGGAAATCGGTATAGGGGTCGACGCCGAGATGGACGGCAAGCTCGCGCCGCTTGCGTGTCACGCCGAGCAGGCTCTGCATCGGATCGTCGGGCGTCTTGCCGGCGTTGGTCATACTGGAGCCGATCTGCCCGAACAGCGAGCCGATGCCCGACAGCGTGTTGCTGATCGTTTCGCCTGGTTTGGTGACGAGGTCACCGGCATATTTGATCGGGCTCAGCCCGGCCTCGGCGAGCGCGCGATTGAAGCTGTCCGACGTGCTCACTTTCTCGAGCTCGGCGAGCGCGGCCAGCTCGACGCTGCGCGCGCGCATCAGCGTGTCGCCGATGACGGTGAAGTCGCCGTACGACGTCTTCAAAAGATAGATGCGCATGAAGCCGTCGCTGCTGACGGGATTGGCGATCTGATAGTTTTCGGCGCTCGCCCTGATGCCGGCGAGGCGCGCGGGATCAAAACTGGGCGCGCGCTCGAAGCCCTGGGCCGCAAGCCGCGCGGGCCCGACTGCGGCCAGCGCCAACGCCGCGGACAGCGAGAGCGCAATCCATTCCCGTCGGCGCATCGTCGTCTCCCAGCGATTACCTATTGACGTGAATTGATAGCATTTGCCCGCGCGCACGTCTGCGGCGGCCGCCGCCGCGGGCCGGAACGGCGGTCGCCTTGACACCCTTTCGTGGCGGTCCCTATATCCCGGCATCCCTCGGCCAGGATCGGCTTGTAAAGTCAGACCGATATTGGCCCAGGTTGTTGCTTTGCCGCGTTGCCGGACGGCGAACCGGGTTCCACTTCGCCTGACAACGCGTTGGCAAAGGACGTGGCGGGGTAGCTCAGTTGGTTAGAGCACGGGAATCATAATCCTGGGGTCGGGGGTTCAAATCCCTCCCCCGCTACCAAAACTCCAATAAAATCATTAAGTTATGGGAGAGTGCCTCTGAGGCGGGTTGGTTAGGTACCGCCTAGGCACCACAGAAATTCAAAAATAGCAGGCGGCACAGTCCACTATTTCCATGTGGTAAGAATCGACCATGTTCATGGGAATCATCAACGCGCTGAAGCGGATTGGCTCGCATTTATCGAGCTGGGTGAGCGGAGCATCGACGGCTGTCGGACTAGTAAGCGGCGTTAGCGAAACGAAATTGATCTTGCCGTCGTATGTGTGGTGGGTCGTTGCTGTTGGTGCAATTTTCTTCACAGCAATTCGCATCCAGATGGAATTAGACGAGGAGAAAAAGAAACGGCGGAAGCCACAGCCTAGCGTGCCACTACAAACGCTGATTGAGCGGATTGTTGGCGACAGTAATTGGGGAGCTACTGGTGTCCCGCAGAAAACCTCGGACACGCTGGTTGCGATACGGGAAAAGGCGAGGTTAGGCGTTTTGTCGGCGTGGGGGCGTAACGGGGCGAACCAGAGTCACTTGAGTTTTTATCCTCTCGAACCGATCCCTGAGCAGCACTGGACTAACGCGCACATCGACTATTTGGAATTCTTGAAAGACTCGAAGTGTGCGACGACAAATGCGAAACACCCAGGATCGCCAAACCACTATTCAGACATTCATTTCGATTCGGTTGAAGTGGAGGCAGCATGGCCAACAAAGAAACGACCGAAGTTTAAGTGGCAATCGCCCTTGGTGAGAGCTGGTTGATAATTTCCCTTTTTCAAAAACCAAAACCCCCGATCAAACCCATCAAACGAATCATGCTGATTTCTGCGCTTTGCCAACGTTCTGGTTGATTTGAGCCAATAACGATTTTTGGGTCGTCACCTCCTAGGCGCCACTCGAAGTGAGCGCCGTGCATAATCTTGTTCGTCATGTCGCGGAAATGTAAGTCGGTGCGGGTGCCGTCTCGCTGTATGATCACACCGAGTGGCGGATGGTTTGTTTGCTTGAAGAAATCATTCAGATCTTGTGCATCGTCGAGAACCCGTAACTGAGTTGCCATTTCAAGGAGAGCGCGGTCTGCACGAACCTCCGCGTTCTCGTAAATGGACTTCCGCAGATATTTCCATTCGCCTGCCAATTTCCTGTCTATAACATCTCCGACGACAGGTTGGCCGTACGCGAATGATAGGACTATCCAGAAATTCTCATGAATGAGCTTCGTGATCTCGGGAGTTTTATGCATTAGATACTCTTTCGAAAAATCCCTCTTTGAGATGCGCGAGTCGGAATGAGTATTGTCGTCCGTCATCGAACGACGCTAAATCAGAAACCCAGCTTGAGCGCTTGATTGATTCTATTCGGTAAAAGGGCTGTCCTTCTGTGTTTCCAGAACATAGGAAGTATTTCGCCCACTTGTTAATCAGTATGGTCCCCTTTCGATCCCAACACGGGATTGGGTGGTGCCATTTGTCTTCCGGATAAATTGCATTCCGTGCCAGGCAAACATCGTTGATGAGATTTTGGAAGGCGCGTCGCAGCGTGGTAGAATTTTTTGTCTCGGGCGCCCCTCCGGCTAAAACGCGGCCTCCCCCGTCTCCAGCCAACGATCTGTCTTGACGTAATACGCGTTCACGATGTCGGGCCGCTCGTCGCCCGGCAGTTCCTGCGAGACGCGGTAGCCGCGCTGCATCATGGTGTAGCAGAGAAACCGATACTCCGGCCGGAACGTCCTGATCTCGTCCCAGTCGATCGGCAGCCGATCGTTCGGATTGATCGCGGTCAGCGTGTCGCGCTGATAAATGCCCATGAACGACTTCAGCCGCCACCCGCGCTCGGTTCTGACTGCCAGCGAGTGAAAGCGAGCAGAGTTGACCATGTCGACTTCGACGCCGCCGAACACGCTGCGGCTTTGGATCGTTCCCGGACTTTCGCAGATCGCGCGATCGCCGTTGACGCGCACGTAGGTCGGAAAAATCGTGTGCTTCGATTTCGATCCGCGTTTTTCTGCCAGCTCTTGCGACGCGGCGGCGAATTCC
>JBGPOB010000238.1:0-5983 GCA_041487815.1 Xanthobacteraceae bacterium
GCTGTTTCTCGATAAGCGCAACCAGCTCATTGCCGACGAATTGCAGCAGGTCGGAACCGTCGATCACACGCCGGTTTATCCGCGCGAGGTGGTCAAGCGGGCGCTCGAATTGTCGGCCACCGCCGTCGTTCTCGTTCACAATCATCCGTCGGGAGATCCAACGCCGTCGCGCGCCGACATCCAGATGACGCAGTCCATCGTTGAGATCGCGCGTCCGCTGGGAATTTCCGTGCACGATCATCTGATCGTCGGCAAGGAAGGGCATGCAAGCCTGAAAGGGTTGCGCTTGATCTGAAGGGAACGAAGGCCCCGCTCCCGCAGCGGCTCAGCGCCGTGTCAACATCAATGGGTCCGGCTCCTGCGGGACGATGCGCCAGGTGCCCTCGTCGTCGCCGAACCGCCAGACTTGGCCGCGCGCCGATCTCAAGATCAATTCGCCGCGCTCGATCTGCCAGGTCACGGGCGCGAACCGCGTAATCGCCGCGTCACACCCGGGTTTGACTTGCAGTGGAAGTTCGCTGGCGTTGGCCTTTGCGGACAGGGTTATCGTGCAGATCGGTGCACCGTCTCCCCGCAACACATTCCAATCGCCGATCATCTGGTCGACGCTTCGCGTGGCTGCGGCAGCGGCGGCCGCGCTCTGCAGGAACGTCAGCGGCTGCCCAGGCCGCAGCGACTCGTACATTCCGTTTTCCACCTCGTTGAATTCGAACGAAATCTTGCCTTTGGCATCGACGATCCGGACGATGTTGTCACCGAGGAGGCTCCAGGCAGCCGCCTCCTTGAGCGGCGGAAAATCGATCGTGCAAGTGGCGCGGTTAAAGTCGAGCCGGAATCCCGTGCCGGCTGCGTCCGATTTTAATTCGACGACGCAGATCTTGTCGTGATCTGCATTCGATATTTCCCAGGAGCCGGCAAGCGCCTTGGCGGCTTCGTTGACTTGAGACTGCGAGGCTGCAGGCTCGATGGCAAGGACGGCAAGGCCAACGGCCGCAATGCACTGGACGAGCGTAGGCATGGGTTTGACTGTGCTCGGCAGACCACTCGGACTGGAAAAGCTAGCAAGCGGCGCGGCTACGGGCAATGCGGCGAGCGCATCCGCCGCCTTAGTGCATCCGCCCTGCGGCGCCGGTCAAATCATCATCCCCACGGGGTGCTCGATATACAGCTTAAACGCCGCCAGCAGTTCGGCCCCAAGCACGCCATCGACGACCCGATGGTCGCAGGACAGCGTTACAGTCATCCGGTTGACGAAGCGCCAGCCATCGCCGTCCTCGACCGGTCGGCGTTGCACCGCCCCGACGGCGAGAACGGTGGCCTGCGGCGGATTGATGATGGCGGAAAATGCGCCCACGCCGTACATCCCGAGGTTTGAAATCGCACTGGCACCGCCTTGAATTTCCGACGGCTTGAGTTTTTTGGTACGGGCGCGGGCAACGAGATCCTTCATCTCGCGCGAAATATCGGAAATGCTCTTGGCCTGAGCGTCGCGGATCACCGGTGTTACGAGCCCGCCTTCGATCGAGACGGCAATGCCGATATCGGAGGCGTTGAACCGCAGGAAACGGTCGTCGGCATAGACCGCGTTCGCCGCGGGCACCTTTTGCAGCGCGAGCGCCAGCGCCTTGATGATGAAGTCGTTGAGCGAGATTTTTCCATCAGCCGCGTCGCCGATGGCGTTGGAGTCCTCGCGCACGCTGAGGAGCCGATCGATATCGACGTCGATGGTCAGATAAAAATGCGGCACTGTCTGCTTGGCTTCGGTGAGCCGCTTCGCAATCGTGCGGCGCATGCCGTCGAGCGGGACTTCTACGTAGGTGCCGGGTCGATACAGCGCCTTGACGCGCTCCGCCCCGGCTCCGGTTGTGCCTGCGGCGGGCGCCGGACGTCCGGATCGCGTGCCTGCGAGTTCGACATCGCGCGCGACGATGCGGCCGCCAGGTCCGGACGGTGAGATCCCTCCGAGGTCAACGCCGGTCTCGACCGCAAGCCGCCGCGCCAGTGGCGTAGTTGCGGTGCCGCCCGGCAAGCGCGCGGGGCCAAAGTTCCGTTCAGGCGTGCGCACTGCGCGAAACGGGTCCTGAATCGACGGCGGGCGCGGCGGCTCGCGGATCGAGGCTATGGCGGCGGCAACAGGCGGCGTAGCGGGGGAGCGCGTGGGAGGTGGCGCGAATTGCGGTGGAACCGCGACTGCGCTGACGGCGTGTGCGGCGGTGCTGGCGCCATCGCCGGACAGCACAGCAACCACCGCGCCGACCGGTGCGATCTCGCCTTCGGGAACTCGGATCTCGGTGAGCACGCCGGCGCTCGTTGCCGGCACTTCCATCGATGTCTTGTCGGTTTCAATCTCGAACAGGTTTTCGCCCGGCTTCACGGCATCGCCGGCGGACTTGAACCACTTCGTGACCTTGCCCTCGGTGACGGTTTCGCCGAGCTGCGGCATCAGGACGTCCACGAAATCCCCCGCGTTTTTTTTCACACGCCGCGCAGGCGGAGCATCCAGCCCCCCAAGGCCCGGCGGTTACTGGATCGCCCGTATGCGCGGGCGATGATATGTCAACTGTTCTACCAGCTCAGCGACACATACTGCGTCTCAAGAAACTCCATCATCCCCTCGTGCGCGCCTTCGCGGCCGATACCGCTCTGCTTCATGCCGCCGAATGGCGCGGCCGGGTCGGAAACCAGGCCGCGGTTGAGGCCGATCATGCCAAAGTCGAGCTTTTCCGACACCCGCATGCCGCGCGTAATATCGCCGGTATAGAGATAGGCGATGAGCCCGTATTCGGTGTCGTTGGCGCGCTTGACCACCTCGTCTTCCGACTTGAACGTCTGCAACGATGCCACCGGGCCGAAAATTTCCTCGCGCAGCATGGCGGCGCTGTCGGGAACGTTGTCGAGCACCGTCGCCGGATAGAAGTATCCCGGTCCGCCGGGCGCCTTGCCGCCGGTCAATACTTTCGCGCCCTTGCCGACCGCGTCATCAACCAGCGCGGAAACCTTCTTTTTCGCCTCGGCGTTGACCAGCGGACCGAGCGTGATGCCGTCCTGCAGGCCGTTTCCCATCTTCAACGCTTCCATGCGGGCGGTAAGTTTTTTGGCGAATTCCGCATGCACCTTCTCGTGCACATAGAAGCGATTCGCCGAGGTGCACGCCTCGCCCATGTTGCGCATCTTGGCGATCATCGCGCCGTCGATCGCGGCATCGAGATCGGCATCCTCGAACACGATGAAAGGCGCGTTGCCGCCGAGTTCCATCGCCGGCTTGACGACGTTGTCGGCCGCCTCATGCAAGAGCTTGCGGCCGACTTCGGTCGAACCGGTGAACGAAATGATGCGCACGCGCGGATCGTGCAGCATGGCGCTCACCACCTTGCCGGACGAGCGCGATGGAATGACGTTGACGACACCCGCGGACACGCCGGCCTCTTCAAGGGCGGGCATCAGGGCCAGCATGGTGAGCGGCGTATCGGAGGCGGGCTTGAGCACGACGGTGCAGCCGGCCGCGAGCGCAGGTCCGATCTTGCGCGTCGCCATGGCGGCGGGGAAATTCCACGGGGTCACCAGCACGGCGACGCCGGCCGGCTTGTGATGCACGAAGATGCGTGCGCCGGAGGAAGGTGCCCGCGACACATCGCCGACATTGCGCACGGCTTCCTCCGCATACCAGCGGAAGAACTCGGCCGCATAGGCGACCTCGCCACGCGAATCCGACAGCGTCTTGCCGTTCTCGATCGTGATCAGTTTCGCGAAACGCTCGGCGTCGCGCATGATCAGTTCGTAAGCCTTGCGCAGGATTTCGCCGCGCTCGCGCGGCTTCTTGGCGGCCCAGCCGGGAAAGGCGTCGCTTGCCGCATCGACCGCGGCTTTGGCATCCTCCACGGTGGCGCTCGCGACAGAAGCAATTTTCCCCTCGGTCGCCGGATCGATCACGTCGAAACGCTGTCCGTCGGACGACTTGCGCCATTTGCCGCCGATCCAGAGATCGGTCGGTACATTCGCGAGCAGATTGTCGTACATGGCACTCACCTATGCTGAAAGAGAACGGCGTATAGTTTCGGCGATACGGTCGACCGACGGAAGAACCATGTCTTCCAGCGTGTCGGCGGCCGGCAGCGGGATATGCGGCGTGGTGATCCGCACCGGCGGGCCGTCAAGATCATAAAACGCTTCGTCGGCGACGATCGAAACAATTTCGGCGCCCCAGCCGCACAGCCGCGGGTTTTCTTCGACGGTGAACAAGCGGTGGGTGCGCGCGACCGATCCGAGGATCGTCTGGGTATCGAGCGGTACCAGCGACCGGACATCGACGACTTCGCAGTCGAGGCCGTGCTCCGCCTTGAGCTTGTCGGCGGCGGCCAGCGCGCGCGGTACCATCAGGGCGAGCGCCAGGATGGTTGCGTGCCTGCCGGGCCGAAGGATTGTGGCGGTCCCGAGCGAATCCACGATCTCGCCGTCGGGCACCTCGCCTTTAACGGCGTAAAGCGACTTGTGCTCGAAAAAAATCACCGGATCGGGATCCCGCACCGCTGCGGCCATCAGGCCGATGACATCGCGCGGATTCGATGGCGCTACGACCTTGAGGCCCGGGATCATCATGCACCAGTTCTCGACGCTCTGGGAATGCTGGGCGCCAAAGCGCGACCCCCCGCCATTGCCGGTGCGCACGACCAACGGGCATTTGGTCTGGCCATTGGACATGTAGCGGCTTTTCGGGAATTCGTTGGCGATGTAGTCGAAGCACACCGCGAGGAAATCCGAGAACATGATTTCGGCGATCGGCTTGAGGCCGGTCATCGCGGCGCCCATGGCGGCGCCGAGAATGGCCTGTTCGGAAATCGGGGTGTCGCGCACGCGCCGTGGCCCGAACTGCTCGTAAAGTCCAACCGTGGCCTTGAACACACCGCCAGGCTTGCCGACGTCTTCGCCGAAGAAAATCACGTCGGGATCGCGCGTCATCTCCTGGGCGATGCCGCGCGCGACCGCATCGCGGTAGGTCAGTTCCGCCATGCGCAGCCTCCATCGGCGTAAACGTCCTTGAACAGAATTTCGGGAGCCGGCGGCGGCGCCGCCTTGCAGGCTTCGGTCGCCGCGTCGACCAATTGGCGCACCTCGGCGTCGATTTTCGCAATCGATGCTTCACCGATGCCGAATTGCTTCAGCCGCTCGCGGTAGATTTTGATTGGATCGCGCTTCTTCCAGCGTTCAAGCTCGCCTTCGGGGCGGTACTTGGCGGGGTCGGCGCGCGAATGGCCGCTATGGCGATAGGTCATGCACTCGATCAGCGACGGCCCTTGCCCGGCGCGTGCCCGTGCGTAGGCGGCGCCGGCAGTGCGATAGACGACGTCGGCATCGTTGCCGTCGATCACGATCCGCTCGAGCCCGTAGGCCGCCGCGCGATCCGCCGCTGGATGCTCGACTGCCGTCACCTCGCTGATCGGCGTATATTCCATGTAGAGGTTGTTCTCGCACACGAACACCACCGGCAATTTCCATACTGCAGCCAAGTTCAGTGCCTCGTGGAACGCGCCGATATTGGCGGTGCCGTCCCCGAAGAAGCAGACCGAGACGTCGCTGTGGCCCTTGTATTGCGCGCGCAGCGCAGCGCCGCAGGCAATCGGCAAATGCGCGCCGATGATAGCGTAGGAACCCATGACGCCGTGCGCTTCCGACGTCAGGTGCATGGAACCGCCCTTGCCGCGCATCAATCCGTTGTCGCGCTGCATCAGTTCGCCCAGCACTTTTTCAACCGATACGCCACGCGCGAGCGTGTGAGCGTGCCCGCGGTAGGTGCAGAACGAAAGGTCGCCGGGCTGCATCGCCACGGCAAACCCGGCGGCGATCGCTTCCTGGCCAAGCGACAGGTGGCTGGTGCCCTTGACCAGATTTTGCAGGAACAGGTCAAAGGCACGCTGCTCGGCTTCGCGGATAACGACCTGCGTGCGATACATCTGCAGCCGGATCGCTTCACCGATGTCGTCGTTGA
>JBGPOB010000239.1:0-5976 GCA_041487815.1 Xanthobacteraceae bacterium
TGCATCGCAGGGTTGCGGGGACCTCGACCGCGACGTTCGGCCGAGCTGGCAGAGCGCACCGCGCCCGCCTGCATCCGATCCGAGATCGATGCGCGGCAAATGCGGCCGTCCGTGAAGGGATCAGGCAGAGCCCGCGGTCTTGCTGCGGTTGCGATGAAAGCAAACAGCCTGCTCGGCCGTCTTCGGCTTCAACCGTTCGAAGCTCGCCAAGCACTGGTCAAGATCGAGCGGCTGAATGGCGTGAGCTAGCGAGCGCAGTTGCAGGACCGCCTTGGCCGTTGTCCAAGACAGCCCGATCGCCTTCATGATCATCAGAAGAAGCTCGGCACGCGCGCTCGTCATGGCGCCCTCAACCACGGCAATCGGTATATCGACGAGCATCGACAACGCCACTACGGTCTCGGCGAATTTTCCGGCGTCGGCGAGCCGCGCGATCTCGCGTTCGGTCATATCGCCTTGGGAACTCAGCTCCTGAACCTCCGCCATTGCCTGCTTGTAATCGTAGGAATGCGCGACCGTCTGCTGTTGCACCTTGCCGGCGACCTCATCGACGACGCGGCGGATTTCCTCGAAGGCCTGCGGATTCTGCCGTTCAAGTTTGACGCGAACAGTTTTCGATGCAATCGACAACAGCTTCAGGAAGTGGTGACGGGGAATTTCATGCCTCGCACCAATGCTGGTTGCCAGCGTATCGTTGCCGCGCGCCCGGCCGACAAGCACAGAGAAGCCTCCGTCGGAAAACTTCGCGCCGGTGTTCTGGACGGCGGTCAGCACTACCCTGTTATCGCCGCGCTCGACCAATACGTCGGTAATGGCCGCTGCCAGCTTCTTACGCCGTGAAATCGCCAGCAGGTGTTGCTGGCTCTTGGTCTTGGCATTGCGTAGAATTGCTTCATCATTGAGGCGCTCGGAGTGCGTCAAGATCGGCCGCGCGACCTCGATGTCGTCGTCGAATGCCAGGAATTCAATGACGCCGCGCGGAGCGTTGGGCACCTCCGCCAAGCGCTTTGCGAGCAAGGCGCGCGCCGAAACTTCAATTTCCGCCGCGAGCCGCGCAATAACGTCATCGAATAGCGCGATCTGATCGTCGGAATAGTCGGCAGCGCGCAGCAGAAAAAGATCGGTCACTTGCCGCAGCGATTCGGCGCGCTGGCTCGCCGAACGATCCGAAATGGCCTTCTCAATGTCTGCGAATAACCGCTGATTGCCGTCCATGGCACCTTCTCGGACTTCTGTCCGAATTTCAAAAGAAGCTGCGGCCGGTCAGGCCGCCTTTCCGTCCATCGCATTGATCGATAGATTTAACTCGTTTACCGGTCGCGGGCGACTGAGCAGGAATCCCTGCACCTGATTGACACCGGCCGCGCGCAGCAATCCCAATTGTTCTTCGGTCTCGACCCCTTCCGCCGTGGTCACGATACCCAGGCCACGCCCCAGCCCGGTGATCGCACAAACGATGGCGGCACAATCGGCGCGATTCGATAATTCTCCAACGAACGACCGATCTATCTTGATCTTGTCGAAGGGAAACATCCGCAGATAGCTGAGCGACGAATATCCGGTTCCGAAGTCGTCCAGCACGATCGAGATGCCAAGACTCTTGAGCTGATGCAGGGACGACAGGTTGTTGACGTTCTTTTGCAGCAGAACCGATTCCGTGATTTCCAGCTCGAGCCGCTCCGGCGTCAACCCGGAATCGACCAGCGCACCGGCGACAATGTCCATCAAATTGCAATTGCGAAACTGTGCCGGCGACAGATTGACCGCAAGCTTGATATCGGATGGCCACGCCGCGGCGTCGTTGCAGGCTTGACGAATAATCCACTCCCCGAGCGGAACGATCATACCGATCTCTTCCGCCAGTTGGATGAATTCACCGGGCTGCACCAGACCGCGCTGCGGATGGCGCCATCGCACCAGTGCTTCGGCGCCGCAGGGCTTGCGCGTTTCAACATCGAACACCGTCTGATAATGCAATTCAAACTGCTTGCGCTCGACCGCATTTCGCAAATCGGCCTGTAGCGCATGACGCGAGCGGGCCTCGGCATCCATCGACGATTCGAACATGCGATAGCCGTTGCGTCCCTCGGACTTGGCGCGATAGAGCGCCAAGTCCGCGTGTTTCATCAGCTGATCGGCGTCGGTCCCATCGGCGGGTGCCAATACAATTCCGATGCTGGTGCCGATGATGATCTTGTGGCCATCGACATCGTATGGCGTACTGATTGCTTCGAGCAGGCGGCTCGCCAGCACGATCGCGCCTTCGCGTTGATCGCCTTCAGTGGACTGCAGCAATGCGAATTCATCGCCGCCCAGCCGAGCAACGGTATCCATTTCGCGCGTGCACGCCCGCAGGCGCTGCGCCACCGCCTTGAGCAAGGCGTCTCCAACCGGATGACCGAGCGAATCGTTGACGGCTTTGAAAAGGTCCAGGTCGAACACGAAAAGCGTGAATGCGGTGTGGTTTCGGCGCAACCGCGCCAGCGCGTCCTCCATTTTTTCAAGCAGCAGCATGCGGTTCGCAAGCCCGGTCAGTGCGTCGTGCCGGGCCATGTGAGCCATGTGCTCTTCCGCACGCCTGCGTTCGGTGATGTCGTCGTGGGTGACGACCCACCCGCCGTTGGCCATGGGCTGCTGCACCGCATAAATTATACGGCCGTCGGTTGTTTCGATCAGTTGGCTGGCGGTCTTGCCTTGCCGGATCGTGTTGACGATCGCCTCGCAATATTGCGCCGGATCGCCCTTGAATAGACCTACATCCTTGCGATGCTCGATCAATTGGCGCAGCGTGCATCCAGGCCTTACGATCTTGCGCGAAAGCCCGTACATATCGATGTAACGATGATTCACGACCACAATTCTGGTCTGTGGATCAAACATGCAGAGACCCTGCGTGATGTTGTTCAACGCGGCATCGAGTTGCATGTTGACGTCTTCGAGCTCTCCGGATTTTTCGGCGAGTCGCGTTTCGCGTTCGGCAAGCGCGGACTCAGATTCGAGCAACCGTCGGAATTGATCCGTCAACGCTTTGAGCAGGAGGACACAACAGACGACGATAACCAACGTACCGATCCCGATCAGGACCGCTCTTCGGCGCCAGTTGGCAAAAGTTGCGCTCTCCGACTCAGCAACGTAGACCGCGAGCGGATAATCGTGCAGCGGTTGCACCGCCGTGAGGCGCGGCTCGTCGCCAGCATAACTGGGAGCGCGAAAAAGGCCGCCCCCGGCAGTCACCAGACCATACCAGGGAGAATCCGCCGGCAGCTTCTCGGGCGCGGCTTCATCTTGTCCGGGATGACGAATGAGAATCGTGCCGTCGTCGCGCAGCAGCAAGAACTGCTGGTTACCGATCGATTGAATCGATTCATAAATCTGGCGGAAATACTGATTTTCCACGCCCGCGATGATCATGCCGAGAAATTCGCCGGTCGGGCTCTCGATGCGGCGGCCGAAATAGATCGTCCATGTGCCGGTGACGCGGTTCTTCAACGAGCCGCCAATGATTAGGCTGGGAGAGTGCAAATTCCGCGCCTGCATAAAATAATCACGATCGGAGAGATCGACGTCCGGGCGCGGCCAACTCCGCGTCGTGTTCCAGAGCCGGCCATTGCTGTCAATGATCGTAATCACGGACGCCTGCGGCAGGCGTGCCAGACGATCGACCATCAATAAATGCGTGGATCGGTTGTCCGTACGCTGGCGCAATTCATCGGGACTGCTGACGCCCGGCGTGGCGATCCGCTCCGCAAGCTCGGAAATGATGATGTCGACCGACTGAACCATACGCGCGGTCTGTTCCGCGAGAATCATCGCAATGTTGGTGGCATTGCGCTCGGCGTCGGCGGCGGAATCGGAACGCAGCGCCATCACCGTCAGCGCAATTGCGACGACAGCAAGAGTGAGCAGTCCCGCCGCGACGCCGATCAGACGCCGAAACGTGAGATTTCGTCTTTGGAATTGCATCAACGCCCAACACACTTATCAAAACGACGGTAAATCTTAGTGTTTCGAAGTTTAAAAAGATGAAATGGGACGCCGAGCCGTGATACCGACCGCGTTCGCGGGCCGTGATCTGGCAGCCGGCTCTACCCTCGGTGAAGACCATAGCCGGTGAAGAAAGCGGCCAAACGGCTCCGGTAACGGAAATAAGATCGCAAACTCGGCATTTTGACTGCAGGCAACGCGCTGGCCGCATCCGGTTAGTATTCTGTTTACTTTTGAGGTCCGATGCGGCCAAGAATGCTGCTACCCCAAAAGGCCACCGCCGAATGGCGGCTCTGACTTTCATCGCCCATGAAGGACTTGTCAGCGGATCTTGTGGTTGTCGGAGCTGGCCTCGCCGGATTGAGCGCTGCCTTGACCGCGCGCGAGCGTGGCGCCTCGGTCGTGGTTCTCGAATGCGCGCCGAAGACGGAGCGCGGCGGCAACACACGCTTTTCCAATGGCGCCATGCGCGCCGTCTACGGCGGCGTCGCGGACATCGACGCGTTGGTTGACGGACTGAGCGACGCCGAGCGCGCGCGCGCCGATTTCGGTTCTTATTCGCGCGCCCAGTACATCGACGACATCGGGCGCATAACGCAGTACCGCGCCGATCCCGACCTGGCTGAATTGCTGGTCGACCGCAGCGCAGACACGATGCAGTGGCTTCACGCGCGCGGCGTCGGGTTTTTGCCGCTCTACAAATGGCACCCCCCATCGCCGGACGGGCGCATCAGATTCGCCGGCGGTTCCGCGCTCGAGACCCGCGGCGCGGGTGAAGGCTTGTCCGAAGCGCTGTTCGGTGCGGCCGAGAGCGCCGGCATCTCGGTCGTCTACGAGGCTCGCGCAACCGCGCTGATCGACGGCGCAGACGGTATCGTTGGCGTGCGCGCCCGCACCGGGCGCCGTGTTTTCAACATCGCGGGAAAAGCCGTTGTGCTTGCCAGCGGCGGCTTTGAGGCGAACGCGGAATGGCGTACGCGCTATCTCGGGCCATCCTGGGAACTCGCCAAGGTACGCGGCAGCCGATTTAACACCGGCGACGGCCTGCGGATGGCGCTCGACGCCGGAGCGGCGCCGCACGGCAACTGGTCGGGCTGCCATTCGGCGAGCTGGGACCTCAACGCTCCCGACGTCAACGAGCTGGCGTTTGGAGCCGTGTTCAAGCGCGACGACTATATGTACGGCATTGTTGTCAATGCCGACGGCGAACGCTTTGTTGACGAAGGCGCCGACGTCCGCGCCGTCACCTATGCGAAGCTTGGCCGCATCATTTTGGCGCAACCGGGTCAGGTCGCCTGGCAGATTTTTGATGCGAAAGTCGCGCATCTTGTCCACAGCGAGTACCGCATTCGGCGCGCCGCCCGCGCGACCGCAAACACCTTGCCAGAACTTGCCGACAAGATGGAAGCAATTAACCGCACGAAATTTCTCGCGACCATCACGCAGTACAACAATGCGATCGACGGCGCGAATGCATTCGATGCCAGCGCAAAGGATGGTCGCCGCACCAAGGGCCTCGCAGTCCCGAAATCGAACTGGGCGCAGCCGATCGATACGCCGCCATTTGAAGCCTACGCGGTAACGTGCGGCATTACCTTCACGTTTGGCGGGCTGCGCATCGATCCGACCTGCCGTGTCATCGATACGGATGGCGTGGCAATCCCCGGTCTCTATGCCGCAGGCGAAATCGTCGGAGGGATTTTCTATTTCGGCTATCCGGCCGGCGCCGGACTGATGTCGGCGGCGGTATTCGGAAGAATTGCCGGAGAAACCGCGTCGGCCACGATAGCAGCCGCGCCCTTGCATGGCTGAATACGGCGGAAGTAGCGGCAGTTTTGAATCCATATTGAAGATCCGACGATGGATAAGGGGCACCGGAGGGCCGAATTGAGCAAAGATACCGCGCTGGGCGCGCGCATGGCGATGTTCAACAACAATCGCCTGAAGATCGGGCTTTTCGGCGCGAATTGCCTTTCGGGCCGAGCGGTCACA
>JBGPOB010000240.1:0-5944 GCA_041487815.1 Xanthobacteraceae bacterium
TAGATGCGCCCCTGCGCGTCGCTGGTAAGGTCGTTCGGGCTGACGAACGGCTTGCCCTGATACTTGTCGGCCAGTACCGTCATGGCGCCGGTCGCGAGGTTGCGTCTTACGATTCCCGGCGCGCCGCCGGCGATCCCGCGCGCGATGAGAAGATCGCCATTCTTATCCACATGCAGGCCGCCGACCCCGCCGCTCGGGTCCATGACCGTGGTGGTCTCGCCGTTCGCAGGGTTGTAGCGGAAGACGGCGCCGGGCGGTGCGATCTCGACAAGGTAGAGCGTTCCGTCCCTGGCCGCGACGACGCCTTCGCCGAACGTCTTGCCGGCGCTGGAGACCTTCTCCCATTTGGCGCCGTCGGGCAGCACACCCTGCGCGGCAGCCGCGGTGGCCAAGGCGACGGCGGCCAATGTCAGAAAAATGCGCCGCAGAAAATGACACATTGCTTCCTCCCAGCTTATTTACGCGAGTTTGATGCAACGCTAATCCCCGCGCGGCCTCGCACGCAACGGCTTTCCGCAGGCTTGATGGCGAAAACGACCGCAGCGAGGGAACCTGCTCAACGCTGCAATGCAATTGCGCGCGATAAAGGAGGTTGTACGATGGCGCTTGCGCGGCGCACACAAGTTGCGCACCGCACCTCGTGCCACGGTCGCAACAAAGGGTTGCCTCATGCGCAATGCTGACGACCGCCGCCGCGTGATCGCCTGGGTGGCGGGCGTTTTGGCCGCTGGCGTGCTTGCAGGCGACCCGGCGATCGCCCAGCGCGCCTCGCTCGATGACGTTCTCACCGCCGTCGTGCACGTCAAGACCTTCATCAATCCCGACGCTGTTACGACCGAAAATCTTGGCCGCGTGCGCGAAGGCAGCGGCATCGTCATCGACGATAATGGGCTAATCCTCACCATCGGCTACCTGATGGTCGAGGCCCATGCGGCCGAGATCGCGACCAGCGCCGGGCGCACCGTACCGGCGAATGTCGTGGGCTACGATTACGAATCCGGATTTGGCCTTCTGCGCGCGACCGAACCGCTGAAGGCGCGGCCGATCCCGCTCGGCAAGTCCGGCAGCGTCATGGAAGGCGACCCGGTTCTCGCCGCAAGCTTCGGCGGCGCGGGCATGGTGGCGCCGGTGCGCGTCGTAGCGCGGCGGGAATTCGCCGGCGGCTGGGAATACCTGCTCGACGACGCCATCTTCACCGCGCCGCCGCATCCGGCATGGAGCGGCGCCGCGCTCATCGACCGCGACGGCAAGCTCGTCGGCGTTGGCTCCCTGATCGTCGGTGACGCGACCGGAAAGGGCGACGGCACCGCGGGCAACATGTTCGTGCCGATCGACCGGCTGCCGCCGATCCTCGGCGATCTCATCGCCAATGGGCGCGCGGGCGGCGCGGCGCGTCCGTGGCTCGGCATCACCACGGTTGAATCGCGCGGCCGCCTGCTCGTCGGTCAGGTGACGCCCGGCGGTCCGGCCGAACAGGCCGGCATCCAGCACGGCGATGAAATCATCGGCGTCAACGGCGCCACCGCGAAGAACCTTGCCGATTTTTACCGCCAGGTTTGGTCGCAGGGCAGCGCCGGTACGATCGTTCCGCTGGACATCCGGCAGGACGAGCGAAAGCGCCGCGTCGAAGTGCGCTCCATGAACCGTCTCGATCGCCTCAAGCTGAAATCGACGTATTAGCGCGCGTAGTGTTCATCGTTACATCGTCAGGAGTACAGCCCATGACCAATTCTCCCCTGCGCGAGACTGCGATGCTCGCCGGAGCCATTCGGCGATTTTCGCGCATGTTCCTGATCGAAGGCGTCGTGCTTGTCGTCCTTGGTCTGTTGGCGGCGCTGGCGCCGATGCTCGCGACCGTCGCGGTGACGATCCTCATCGGCTGGCTGTTCGTGATCGCGGGCGTCGTCGGGTTTGCCGCCAGCCTGTCGGTGCGCGACCAGCCCGGATTATGGTGGGCGATGCTGTCGGCCGTCGTCACCATCGTCGCCGGCGGGCTCCTGCTCGGCTGGCCGGTCGCGGGCGCGCTGTCGCTGACCGTCGTATTGATCGCGTTCTTCGTGCTCGAAGGGATCGTGACGATCATGTTCGCGATCGAGCATCGCCGCGAATCGACCGGGCGCTGGGCAATCATGCTGGCAAGCGGCATCGTCACGCTGGTGCTGGCGGGGATTATTTTTCTCGGGCTGCCGGGCACCGCCGAATGGGCGCTGGGCCTTATCGTCGGCATCGACCTGATCTTCGGCGGCGTGGCGCTGATCGCCATCGGCATGGCGGCGCGAAACGCGGCGTGAGACGCGGACGGCGCGCGCGCGATCTCTTCACTTTCCGCCGCTGCCACCGCTTCGGCAATCACACCCATCAGATTGCGCCGCCGGAATGCGAAGGCGCGCTCCCGCGCCAGCTCAGCGATCCGTTGTGCCATCTCGCGGCGGTATTAAGCTCCAATCCTTTCCGCTTGCTCGGCGGCGGCCTTGCGCGCGTCGAGGAAAGTTTTGGCTGCAAGCGTCACCGTCCACTCCCAATTCGCGGCGGAAGAGAATGGGAGTCGAACCCACCAAGGACCGGCTCGCGGCCCTTCCCGGATTTGAAGTCCGGACGCCCCACCGGGGACGCTTCTCTTCCCTGATCCCGCGCGACCGGCGTTACGGCATCGGCAGCAACCCGGAACAGGTCGAGCCGGTGCCTGTTGAAACGGCGGAGGTCGCCTCGACGCAGTGTCACACCGTGGCGGTCAAAAAATTCGAGAATCTGGATCGCCACCTTGCGGCCGTTGTCGAGCCGATCGCGGAATTGCGCCGCCGTGAACTCGCCTGTCGGCGCGGCAGCGGCCAGGTTCGCGACGATCTCAACCATCTCCGCGACGGTGCTGCGCAGGAAGAAGTGGTCGCGCGCAACCTCGTCCACCTTGCCCATGCGTCCCATCATCTTCGCAAGCCGCCGTATGTCGCCTTCCGCGACGCCCAGTATTCCGGCGAGGTCGCGTACGCGCGGCGGACGAAACCGCTCGGCGCCTCCCAGCAGCGGCGCCACCCGCGCCCACAGGCGCTCGTCCTGGGGTGTCAGCCGCAGCTCATGACCGGCAAGTTTGACCCAAGCTCCATCCAACGCCACGTCGCGGGCGCGCGCCATGTCCTGCAGGACGGACAAGAACGTGGGAGCCGGCAGGCGCGGCTCGAGCTGCAAGCGCAATCGTTCAAGACCTATGCCGGGCAAGTCGGGATTATTTTTATGGAAGGCCTCGAGAGTTGCAAGCAACGCGCGCCTAAGTCGCAACCACGTCGCCGGCCCGACACCAATTGCGCTGTCTTTGACGGCGATGCGGATAACGTCGAGCGCTTCGACAATGCGTTCAAGTTCGTCTCCCGCAAGCGCGTGATCTCGTGCGAACGCCGACAGATCGGCGTATCCCGGCGCGCGGTCGAGCAGCGCCGCCAAAGCGCGCTCAGGCTCCTCGATCGCGAGCGCGTCGAGTTGCGCCAGGCGAACGGCGGTGCGGCGCTTGCGCGCGGGAGCCCGCAGATCGAGAAACTTTCCGCCTCCGATCGTTCGCTGCGCGGAACTATCGCGCAGCACGAAACGATCGCCGACGGCCGCTGCGACCGGTTTTTCGAGAATGAGCTGCACGCGTTTCTCCGCCCCGGGAGCAAGCGGCCCATCATCGAGAACAACCACGTGCGCGCCGACTTCGGCCGCGGCGTGATACAGCCGCACCGGCATCCATTGCCCCACGGGTTTGGTCTCGCTCGGCAGCAATCGTAGAACGGCGTCGATACGATCGGCGGGCGCGTGGAGCTCCGGATCGAGCACCACGTCGCCACGCCGGATCGCCTTCTTGGTGATCGCCTCCCCGGCAAGATTGAGGGCGCAGCGCTCACCGGCCTGTCCGCGCTCGGCCGGGCGATTCTGTGCATGGATCGAGCGCACGCGCGCGGCGAGACCCGACGGGCTCACCACGACCCGGTCGCCGACCGCTGCCTGCCCCGACAAAACAGTGCCGGTTACAACCGTGCCTATACCCGTCAGCGTGAATGACCGATCGACCGCGAGCCGAAAGCGTCCGCGCGCAGCCCGCTGCCCGAACGAGCGCGACGCATCGAACAAATGTTGGCGCAGTTCGTCGATGCCTTCGCCCGTGACGGTGGAAACCGCAATCACGGGAGCGCCGGCCAGACGCGTGGGCGACAAGGCGCGTGCGATTGCGGAACCGACATTGGCGCGCCGCGCGCGATCGGCGAGGTCGGCCTTGGTCAGCGCCACGACCCCGCGCCCGATGCCGAGGAGATCGACGATCGCAAGGTGCTCCAGCGTCTGTGGCATGACGCCGTCGTCGGCGGCGACCGCCAGGACGACGAAGTCGATGCCGCTTGCCCCCGCCAGCATGGTGCGCACGAAGCGCTCGTGGCCCGGCACGTCCACGAAGCCGAGAATTGTGCCATCGGGTGCGGGCAAGTATGCAAAGCCCAGATTGATCGAGATGCCGCGCGCTTTTTCCTCTTTCAATCGATCCGTATCGACGCCAGTGAGCGCGCCTACCAGCGCGGTCTTGCCGTGATCGATATGGCCGGCCGTGCCGATGATCATAGCTCGGCCTCCGGCAACCGCGTCCGCGCCCTTCGTTCGGCTGCGATGATGCCGCCGGAATCGAGCGCCGTGGCGTAATCGTCGCGACCGGCGGCCTCGTGTGCGGCCGCCATTGGTGCCCGCACGTCGGTGTCGGGCCCCTCCCGTCGCGCGAAGCGATCAAGCCAACGCATCGCGAGCTCCCTTGAGCCCGGCGAGATTGCCCGCGAATGCGGTCTCGTCGTCGAGGCAGCGCAGGTCGAGGATCAGCGCCTGATCGTCAATGCGTCCGATCACGGGAATCGGCAGATTGCGCAATGCGGTTGCGAGCGCGGCAAGCGAACGCCCGCCGCCGCGCGCGCTGGCGGGGCGGATTGCCAGTCCGACGCTCGGAACGCTCTCAAGCGGCAATGCGCCGGACCCGATCTGGCTCGTGCAATCGACGACATCCACGCCGAATGCAGGGCCGACGGCTTTCGCAACCGCCGAACGCAAGCGCTGCGCCTGGACATTGATGTCTTCTTTCGGCCGCGCCAGCATCCGGATCGTCGGCAACCGCTCGGCGAGCCGGTCCGGATCGCGGTAGAGACGCAATGTCGCCTCGATCGCCGCAAGCCTGATTTTGTCGACGCGCAGCGCGCGCTTCATCGGATTACGGTTGATCTTTGCAATCAGCTCCTTGCGACCGACGATGAACCCGGCCTGGGGGCCGCCCAACAACTTGTCGCCGGAGAAGGTCACGAGGTCGGCGCCGTCGGCAATCGATTCGGCGACGGTCGGTTCGTGCGCGAGGCCGAAGCGGGCGAGATCAATCAACGTCCCCGAGCCAAGATCATTGGCGAACGGCACGTTGCGTTCCCGCGTCAGCGTGGCGAGATCGCGCGCGGTCACCTCGGCGGTAAAACCCTCGATCCGGTAGTTGGAAGTATGGACCTTGAGAACGAGGCCGGTCTTGGGCCCGATCGCCGCAACGTAATCTTTGCCATGCGTGCGATTGGTGGTGCCGATCTCGACGAGTTTTGCGCCGGCCCGCGCCATGATATCGGGCATGCGGAAGGCGCCGCCGATCTCGATCAATTCACCGCGCGAGATGATCGCCTCGCGTCCCTTCGCCAGCGTGTTGACCACGATGAGGACGGCAGCCGCATTGTTGTTGACGACGGTCGCGTCCTCCGCCCCGGTCAATTCACAGAGCAGGCCGCGGACCAAGGCATCACGCTCACCGCGCCGGCCGGTACCAAGATCGAACTCGAGAGCGACGGCCTGGCGCATCGCAGTGACCGCGGCTGCAACGGCTGCCTCGGCAAGAATCGCACGGCCCAGATTGGTGTGCAGCACCGTGCCGGTGAGATTGAAGACGGCGCGCACTTTCGGCCGGGCATCA
>JBGPOB010000241.1:0-5910 GCA_041487815.1 Xanthobacteraceae bacterium
AGGATCGCGCGCGCGAGTTTCCTGCCGTCGGGCGCCACGCCTTGCGGCAGCTCCGCGAAGGCCAGCTTCTGCCAGGCCTCCACCGGGCCGCAGTTGATGAAATGCGTGATCGCCTCGGCGTAGAGATCTTCCTTGCTGGCGAAATATTTGTAGAAGCCGCCGTGCGTCAGGCCGGCGCCGGCCATGATCTTGTCGATGGAAATCTCCGTCAGGCCGTTGCGGTTGAACAGCCGCCGCGCGCTGTCGAGAATGCGGCTGCGGGTCTCGGTGCGGTGCTCGGGCGCGTAGGGCATGGCGGGCGGCTCCTCAAATTGACGGGATGTTGATCGTCATCCTGCCACAGCGGCAAAAGATGTTCTTGATCATATTTTGCCGTCTGCCACCCTCCCGGTCGCGTGATCGCACCAGGGAGAATGACCGCCATGGCAAACCCGTTTGTTCATGTGGAATTGAATACGACCAACATCGCCGCCGCGAAGACGTTCTACGGCAAGCTGTTCGGCTGGACCTTGGAGGACATGCCGATGGGCGGCGGCGCGAGCTACACCATGATCAAGGTCGGGGAGGGCACCGGCGGCGGCATGCAGACCCATCCCGTCAAAGGCGCGCCGTCCAATTGGCTCGCCTATGTCACCGTCGACAACCTCAAGGCTTCGACCGACAAGGCGCGCGGGCTTGGCGCCAAGGTCATGCAGGAGCCGATGGAGGTGATGGGCATGGGCTCGCTCTCGGTCATCGTCGATCCGACCGGCGCGGCGCTGGGCCTCTGGCAGCCGGTGCGCAAATGAGCACGCTCCCCTTCGTCACGGCGTTCTACGCCGCCCTCGTCGGCCTTTTGGCCGCGCTCTTGACCGTCAACGTCATCCGCAACCGCGTGCGCCTGAAAATCGACGACGTCGACGGCGGCAACGCCGAGATGCGCCGGACCATCCGCGCCCACGGCAATTTTTCCGAGCACGCGCCGCTGATCCTCATTTTGATGGGCGCGTCTGAAATGGGCGGGTCGCCGAAGCTGGCGATCCACGTGCTGGGCATCGCCTTGATCGTCGCGCGTTTGCTCAGTGCATGGGGTCTGTCGCATTCGAACGGGCAAAGCGTTGGACGCCAGTCCGGCGCGGTGCTCACGGTGCTGACGCTCGTTGGCGCGTCGGTGCTGATCCTGCTGCGGATCGGGGGCGTGGTGTAGGGGGTAGCCGGAGGCCGACACGGTGTCATCGCCCGCGCAAGCGGGCGATCCAGTCTTACGGAAATGCGATCGGTAACCTGGATGCCCCGCCTGCGCGGGGCATGACATATAGAGAAGCAGCAAGCACAGCCCGGATGGAGCGACAGCGAAATCCGGGGGGGCCGGTCTGCCAGGCAAGACTTGCAGTCCCGCATTTCGCTGTTGCGCGCGGCGTATTCGAGCGCCGCCGAAATGTCGTCGTCTTCGAGATAGGAATAATCGCGAAGAATGTCGGCGCGGCTCGCGCCGCCGGCCAGCATGTCGAGAACGTCGGCAACACGGACGCGCAGGCCACGGATGATCGGGCGGCCGCCGCATATGTCGGGGTCCGATGTGATGCGGTCGAGACGGCTGGCCATATTTGGCGGCTCCGGGCTGATATTCTCGCAACAGCATAGCAAGAGGCTTTAACGTGAGCAAAGCAAACGTGGCTCGGATGCGCGTTAGCAAGCGTAGCCCGGATGGAGCGTCAGCGAAATCCGGGGCCGGTCAGCCAGCAAGCTTAGCAGTCCCGCATTTCGCTGTCGCTCATGCGGGCTACTTCGCGCCGTCAATATGTTATTGCGCCCCCGGCACCTGCCATTTCAATCCGGGAAACCGTGCGTAGTCGCGGTCAAGCGTGATCCACTCGCAGCCCGATTCAATCGCCAGCGCCGCGAACCACGCGTCGCTGACGCGCGCGCCGCGCGTCTCCGTGTCGATGCACAGTTTTCTGAAAATATCCCAGTGCCGCTCGCCGGGTTCCACGTTCTGGCAATGCGGCTGGCCGCGCAGGTCTTCGCAAAATCCGAATGCCTCATCGAGCGCGCTCGGCGTCTTGAAGACACGCGGGTTGCTGGCGATGCGAACCACCGCGCCCAGCACAAGCGACGACAGGGCGAAGCGCGCATCGCTCGTGACGATGCCCTCAAGCCAGCGGCGGCACTGCGCGTGATGCGACGTGTCCGCCCGGAATGCGTAGATCAGGACATTCGCGTCCGGCAGGATCATTCGATGCGCGGCAGGCGTGCGCGCGCGGCGCGGTCGTCGCTCTCTTGCAGCGCGGAGACATCGGTGAGGTCGATTCCGGGCATGACGCCGCCCGCGGCCTTGCTGATGCGTGGCAGAATACGTTTTTCCTTCGCCGGCTTGCGATTTTCGGCGATGACGATGCGCAACCCATCTTCGATCAGCGCGGTGAGCGTGCGGCCGTCCGCCGCCGCCTTGCGCTTGGCGCGCTTGATCAGGTCCTGCGGGAGACGGACGGTGGTGCGCGCTGTCATATGTCAAGACATATCATAGATACATAGATATGTCAAGATATAGGTATTTTTATCCGATAATATTGACATAGTCCTATTATAGTGCTTATAGTCTCGCCATCCCATTCCGTTACGAGGGCGCGGTTCTAGAGGCGTCTGGATTGCGGGGATGGGTGGCGGTGGCCGCGCACGGGTGCAACACGCACACCCAACGCGGCGGCCCAAGCCGGGCGGTCCCGATGCGCCAGCTGCGCGTCACCGGGATATCGCGGCGGGTGTTTTCGCGGAGCGATACCGCGGGACATCGGCCGAGCCCAACAGCGGTGGATAGGGTCTCGTTATGAAAGGTCCGTTGGACCGGAGAGACCCTGAAAAGTCAGTCCACCGGGGGCCACCCGGAGCAAGCCTCAAACATCGCGCGCGGGACGCCGGAGATATTGGCGGACTTGCGGAAGTCGAACTACCGAACGGCGCCGCATCGAACGGTGCCGTTCCGCTCCAGGGCCGCGAGGCTTTGGAGCCCGTGGGTCCGGCAGGACCCGGCGTTCCGCGCGCCCCTCGTTTGGGGGCAGCGGGCTTGTCGCGCCGTAGCCCGCAAGGGCGAAGGCGGAAGCGTTTTTACAAGGCGCAGCCCGCGCCCTTCTCAAAGAATAGGGCCAGCGGAGCTTTGCTGTTTGAAAAATTCGATCTGGGAATCGGCGCTGCGCGATCGCTTCGGCATCCTGGCCGAATCCGCAATTCGCTCATCCCCGCGAAAGCGGGGACCCAGCGCGGCAACGGCGATTGCAACAGAACTGGATTCCCGCTGCCGCGGGAATGAGCGGAAGAATTTTCCGCCGCAAGCCGAGATTGCTGCGTCGGGCTTCGCCCTCCTCGCAATGACGCTTCACTCTTTAAGCGATCACGCCGCCTTCTCGTCGAACACCACGACGCCGCAGCCGGTGATTTGCGGGAACGTATAGAAATCGTAGGCGCGGCGGATGTTGTCCGACAGAGCGCCGCGCATCGCGAACCAGATCGCGAGTTCCGAGGCCTCGGTGCCGCCGATGCGCATGATTTCCTCCTGCGGAATCTCCACCAGCCGGTCGAGATCGCGCTCGATGCGCGCGAGAAATGCGCGGTCCCATTCCTCGTTGGCCATGCCGAAGCGCGTGCCGCTGATCTGGTGCGACATGCCGCCGGTCGCGATTACCGCGACGCGCACGTCGCGCGGGAAACTCTCGATCGCCGCGCGCAGCGCGACGCCGAGCTTGCGCAGCCGTTGCGAGGTCGGGATCGGATGGCGGATCATGTTGACGGCGAGCGGCAAAACCGGCGCCGGCCACGGCGGCGCGGCGACGTAGGGCATCCACGAATAGACGCCGTGATCGAGCTTCATGTCCTCGCAGATGGTCAGGTCGAACTCGTGGCGCACCAGGTGATTGGCGACGTGCCAGCCGAATTCGGTGTCGCCGGCAAGGCTCGGAAACGGCCGCAGGCCCCAGCCTTCGTCGGCCTGCGGAAATTCTTCCGCCACGCCCAGCGCCAGCGTCGGATAGGCCTCGAAGGTAAAATGGTTGAGGTGGTCGTTGTAGACGATGACGATGTGGTCGGGTTTTGCCGCGGCAAGCCATTTCTTCACCGGCTGCATGCCGTCGTACCAGACGCGCCAGCGCGGATCGAAGCTTCCGGCGACGCCCTTGTCGTACTCATAGCCCATCGAGGGCGAGTGCGAGACGCCGAAGCCGCCGATCACGCGCGCCATCTAGAAATTCTCCGGCAGGCCGGTGACGCGGCGCGGGCACATCGCGATCATGTCCTCGACCGGCACATCGGCATTGTGCGCGCCAATGTGCCACAGCCCCTGCCCGACGGTCGCCGCAATTTTCAGGATCGCCTGCAAATGCCCGCCGGCCTTGATGAGACCCGTCCAGTCGCGCGCCGCGACCTGCGCCATGACGCGCTCGCTCAGCGCGAACCGGCGCATGTAGGCGTCCTCGCCGGCGAGGAATTTTTTGCGGTTCTCCGGCGACTTGAGGCTGAGCGCAAAGCGATTGAGATTGCGCCCGATGGTCGACATCGGCCCGGTATAGATGTAGCTGTCGGGCGGAGCGAGGCTGCGGTTGGGCTCGGGCATGGCGGCGCCTGTGACGGGCAGCCGATATGGTCGGATGCATGCCGGCGCCTGTCAATTGCGCAGTGCTCGCCAGTGTGGTGATTCAGAAGTTCCCTTCATTGCAGCCGCGAGTCCGTCAAGGGAACTTCTGCACCAAAACCACACTAGAACTATTGATTTGCTAGTGTCCTTTCGAATCCGAAGTTTGCCGACGCGCGAGCTGCGAATTAATGCGAACTTCGGGTTCGGGACACGAGCCGGCTGTTGCCTTGTTGACCCGGTCGATGCCGGTCGCCTGCCCAAAAGAAGCGTTGGCGATGTCGGCAGACAGGAAACGCGTGGAACGCCATGAGAGCGGCATTCGTTAAAACGGTCGGATCGCTCGACAACCTCGAATTCGTCGAACTTCCAGAACCAAAGCCGGGACCCGGCGAAGTGCTGGTTCGCCTGCGCGCGGCCGCGCTCAATTTCCGCGACCTGATCGCCATCGCCGGCGGTTACGGCAAGCGGCAGAAACGCGACAATCTCGTTCCGCTGTCGGATGGCGCCGGCGAGGTCGTTGCGATTGGTAGCGGCGTCAATAAATGGAACGTCGGCGACCGGGTGGTAGGCTGCTTTTTCCCGAACTGGCAGTCCGGGCCGGCGACGGAGGCCGGCTTGTCGGCCGCGCTGGGTGGCTCGGTCGACGGCGTCGCCTGCGAGTACCGCGTTTTTGCCGAAAACGCGATCGCCGCCGTGCCCGAGCATATGTCATTTGTCGAAGCCGCGACCCTGCCGTGCGCGGGACTGACCGCCTGGGTAGCGACCATGGCGGTTGGCGGCGTTGCGCCCGGACGGTCGGTGTTGACGCAGGGCAGCGGCGGCGTTTCCGTTTTCGCGCTGCAATTTTCGCAAATGGCCGGCGCCGATGTTATCGCGACGTCGTCGAGCGCGGAAAAATTGGAAAAGCTTCGGTCGCTCGGAGCGGGCAATGCCATCAACTACGTCGCGGATCCGCACTGGGGACAAACGGCCCAAAAGCTCCGGCCCGGTGGCGTCGATCTCGTTGTCGAGATCGGCGGCGGCGGCACGATGGGCCAATCGCTTCAAGCGCTACGCATCGGCGGTACAATCAGCGTCATCGGCGTGACCGCGGGCGCCAGGCACGATCTTAATATTCCTGTGCTGCTGATGAAGAATGCCCACCTGCACGGCATTTCGGTTGGCAGCCGCGACCAGTTCTTGGAAATGCTGCGCGCGGTTGTGCTGCATCGATTGCGGCCGGTCATCGACCGGACGTTTGCGCTGGCGGATTTGCGCACCGGGCTCGAATATCTAAAGAGTGGAAAACATGTCGGCAAAGTATGCAT
>JBGPOB010000242.1:0-5871 GCA_041487815.1 Xanthobacteraceae bacterium
AGCTCAATGTCGGTCAGCCGCAAAATTTGATTGTCGCGATCGAGCAGCGGCTTGCCCCAAACATTGACGGTCGCTTCGGCGCCGAATCCGAAGAAGCTGCTTTGGTGCGCCGTCACGAGCAGGGAAATCAACAGTCGATCTCCCGAAGCGGCGATCTCGACATGCCGGATAGTGACGTTGACGGAGCCACTCTTGTCCTCGGGAAACGTCTTACCGCCGAGCTGCGCCTGCAGCAGGCGATTGACATCCGTGAACGGAATGTCGATGGGGACTCCGATGCTGACGCGCCCCGGGGTGAGCTGCGGCACGATCTCAAGCTGCGACGGGAATGGGCAGTTGGGTTTGGTCGCGGCCCGCACGATGCGGGTCTGCGCTTCGACGCCAATCAGGAGATTGACAGCCGTGGAATCGATGCACGGCTGAGCCGCGAAAGCCTTCGTCGGCTTGATCTCGATCCACAGGTTCGGCGCTCCGGAGCCGGCTGTCCCCAACGAATAAGAATTGCACAGCTTCGCCCACTCCGCGCGCGCAGTCTGCTCGAGTGAAGGATCGGCACGCACGCGCGCTTCCAGTTGCGCGATCTGCTCTTGTAGCGAACGATCGACAAGCGGTTTGACTTCATTGGCGACGCTCAACCGCAACCCCGACAATGGGATACTGACGTCGTTGATCGCCGCCTGTCCCGAAAGATTGGGCGCAATCCGCCACGCCGGCAGAATGGTCGGGCGCGATACCACGCTCACGCTGCCATGGATTTCGGCGCGTTGATCGAAGGTCTTGCCCGCCAGATCCTGAACCTGGCGGCCGACATTGCCGCCGAGACTCCCGATCGCGTTGCCGATCGCTCCCCCGATCTGGCCGCCGGCGCTGGTGATCGCGCCAAGCGTGCCATTCGCGCGCAGCGAACCATTGAGCGGCGTGGAAACCGTCAAGCCATCCGCACGGCCGGTGACGGCGAGCGGGCCTCGGTCAATCGTCCAGCCGATGGTCAGATCAAGAGGAAACTCGCGCGTTGCGCCGTTGCGGTTGCCGGTAAGATTGCGCGGCGCCGCGCCTTCCATCGTCTTCTGAATCGCGGTAAGCGCGATCGCCGCCGGCGCGACAACCGTGGACGTACGGGTGATCGGCTGCAACGGTGGCACCGCCGCCAGCGGCGGGCGCTTGCCGATCGTGGGCGCCGGCCACAGGAATTCCAGGCCGATGAAGGCGCCGAACGCAACCACCGCAAGCGCGCCGACGACGATCAGCAGTTTCCGCATGGCGACATTCCTCACCCGGCGCTGGCGCCGGATGAACGGTGCTCAATTCAGCGGAGATAGTAACGCATCGGAGCCGTATACGGGAACTGCTGGCCGGGCAGTTCCGCCGGCGGTGTAGGAAACGGTTGTGCGCGCCTGAGCATGTCCAACGCCTCGCGATCGAGTTCGGCGTGACCGGAGCTGCGCACAATGTTGCTCGACAACACCTGTCCGTGACGATTGAGCGTAAAACGCAATTCGACAGTGCCCTCTTCATGGCGCAATTGCGCGTCGGACGGGTAAATCTTGTAGCTGTTAATATGAGCGACGATCGCCTTGCTGTATGCCGCCTTCAGATCACCACGATTGCCGGCTGACGCTTGTCCCTCCGTGATGTTGGCGCCAGGGGGATTCACGGCAGCCAACTTCTTCGGCCGCGGCTTTGGCGGAGGCGCCGGCACGGGCGAAGGCAAGGTGACGACGACATTTTTCAGCGGCGGCGGGGGCTCCATTTGAGGCTCAGGCGGCGGTTGATCCAAAGCCTGTTGCGGTGGCTCGGGTTCCCTTTTCTCGTCCTTGTCCGCACGATCAGGTTCAGGCTGTGGGTCAGGATCGGCGTCTTTGGGCTCGATTTTGCCACCCTGCCCAATCGGGCCACCACCATTGGGGTTGAGATCGAGCAGAATGATTCCTTCGGGCGAGCCTGCCGAGATCGGCTCTGACCATGTAGCGAGCCCCGCCGTGACGACTCCGTGCACGCCGAAAACCAGCACGCCGCAAATCGACCAGCGTGCCAGTTCCCGAACCTGGTAACGGCTAAGCATTTTCATGGCGTCGGCGCCTTGTCGAGCGCGACCAGCGCGACCTTAAGGTAGCCGGCGGCGCGCAAAAGATTCATCACCTCCATCACGTCGCCATAGGACACGGTCTTATCGGCACGCAAGAATACCGGCGTGTCGCGCGTGTTGTTCGACGCCTGATCGAGCCTTCCCGCCAGCGCCGCGCGCATGATGACTTCGTCGCCAAGCGCCAGCGAAAGGTCGGGCTTCACCGTGAGAAACAACGGCTTGTCCGGGCGCGGCTGCGGCTGCGCCGTCGAGGCCGGCAGATTGACGGCGATATCCACGGTCGCCAGCGGCGCCGCCACCATGAAGATGATGAGCAGCACCAGGATAACGTCGATAAACGGCGTGACGTTAATCTCGTGGAGTTCCTCGAGCGCGTCTTCGCCGTGATGCAGTTTGACGCTCATAGTCTCCGACGCACGCTTGAGTTAACCCGTTTCACTCGGCGGCCGACTTCAACGGCGGCGCCCGCCGCGGCATGGCGCTCGCGGGCCGGTCGAGATCGCGGCTGACCAATCGCAAGATTTCCGCCGACGCATCGCCCAGCAAAGCGCGATAGCCGGTGATCGATCGCGCGAACAGATTGTAGATTACCACCGCGGGAATTGCCGCGAACAGGCCAAAGGCGGTCGCCAGCAGCGCCTCGGCGATGCCGGGCGCGACCACCGCGAGGTTGGTCGTCTGCGATTTCGAAATGCCGATGAAGCTGTTCATGATGCCCCAAACCGTGCCGAACAGGCCGACGAACGGCGCGGTCGCGCCGACCGTGGCAAGGATATTGGTTCCGCGGGCGATGCTACGCCCGTGGGCGGCCTCCACCCGATCGAGTCGCGATCCGACGCGCTCCTTGATCCCGTCCCGGTCGCCGGCGTCCACTGACAGCCGCAGCTCGATCAGCGCCACATCCAACAGCTTTGCGACCGGGCTCGTATCGGCGCGCAACTTCTCGACTGCTTCGGCCAGCGAACGCGCCGAAGCAACGGCGTCGAGCGCGCGGCGGGTCGAGCGTTTGACCGACCACAGTTCGATGGTCTTGGCGAGCCACACCGTCCAGGTCATGACCGATGCTAACGCCAGCCCGATCATGACCGCCTTCACCACCAGATCGGCGGACGTAAACATGCCCCACGGCGACAGGTCGCGCGGCAGCGCGGCGGCGCCGATGACCGGCATGGACGCCGGGTTGTCCTGCGCCAGCGCGATGACCGGCACGCCAAGCGCCAGCGCCGAGCCCACAACAAGGCAAACGAAGGCGGCACGCGATCCGAGCATCGGCATTGGGGCACCTGTACGCATCGGTTTCATTCCGCAGCCTGCAGCCCGCCGGAGTTCTCAAGCCGCTGCGCCGCCCGTCGGCGGCCGCGCCGTTCCCGCAGCCACATCAGGATCCCGGTCACCCCTAGCACAGCGGGAAATATACCAGTGAGCAGCACTATAACACGCCACAGCACTCCGCTGTGACTGCCCTCGTGCAGCCATCGCATCCATTGCGCGAGGCGATCCCCGGCCAACGGTTGCGGCAAACGCGAAACGTCGCCGCCGCGATCGCTGACAAGCAGCGTGATCAATTCGCCATTTTCACGGCCGAGATGAACGCGCCACGCCGGCGCTACATCGCGTCCACCCGTCGGCGCGACGATCAGCCGTGGCCGCGCGCTCGGCTCCAGCCCACGTGTGGCCTCCAACGCCTGATCGGATGTCGTGGCGGTTTGCCGCAAGACCGGCCCAAATCCCGGACGGAGCCCGGGCGGATTCACTGGCGCCATCATGGCGGTCAGGCTGCGCGCCTGGGGCGGGAACGCGAGATAAACTCCGCTCAGACAAACGAATGCGAGCGGCAGCGAGATCCAGAAACCGAGCAGATGGTGGAGATTGGTGGTCGTCGCCGGCGCACGGCGCCAGCGCAGGCCCGGAATGAACGCACCATTGCGCGGCCACCACAAATAAATTCCGCTGAGCGCCAAGAACAGCATGGCGACGCCCGTCCACCCGACGATCGCGCGGCCCGAGTATTCCGGAACCAGCAGGTTCTCGTGGAAGAAATGCAGAAAGCCGAAGAACGATCCCCGGAATTCGACGACATCGAGCACGCGCGCGGTGGGCGGATCAATGTAGATCGTAATGAGCCGCGGCCGCCCGCCGTCGCCGAACGATACGCGCGCCTGCGCAACGACGGGACCGCCCGGATGCTCCGGATAACGAATGCTGAACGGCGGCACGCCGACGCCGGGCGCGGCGGCGGCGCTCGCGAAATAGGTTGAAGGCGACAGCGTCGCTGAACCCGTCACCGCATAACCCGCCGGGTGAACCAGACCGTCGATTTCGTCTTGAAAGACAAGCAGCGCGCCCGAAACCGCGATCGGCACCAGCAGCACGAACAAGGCAATGGCGACCCAGCGGTGGATCGTCCGGAAAGCCTTGCGCATGCCGCCGGTCGTCGTTGCCATTGCCAGTTCCCGAATTTGCCGCGCGCCGCCGCACGCCCGAGACGCGTGCCGCGTGCGCTGCAATGCACTTTTCGTCTGTTCAGTACAAAACTCTTTGCGCTCGATCAAACGACTTGTAAAGAGCGCGTAGTTTAGAACTGTAATAATGAAAAAGAAAACGATTACAATGATTTAGAGTTGCCAAGCCCGCCCCCAGATGAAACAAGTATTTCGTAAAAAAATCCAAGTATTGAATTATTCTAAACTGTACTGCGGGGCCGGCGTGACCGAACAGCGAGATGTTTCGCGCGCAACCATTCCCATTCGTAGCGTGGCGCGCGCGCCGTTCAATCATGCGGCGGCAGGCGTCGCATCGCTGCTGCTCGCCACGGTCGCGAGCGCACAGGATCGCGGCGAGCAGCTGCCGACCATCGATGTCGCAGGCAGCACCGGTTCCGGTTATCAGCCGCCGATCAGCAGCGGCGTGACGCGCCTCCCCGTGCCGCTGCGCGATACGCCGCAGACCGTGAACGTCATTCCGCAACAGGTCATCCAGGAACAGCGCTCGACGAGCGTTGAGGACACGTTGCGTTACGTGCCAGGCATCACCTTCAGCGCCGGCGAAGGCGCGCAGCAGGGCGACGGGCCGATCATCCGCGGGTTTGTGGCGCGCGGCGACTTGTTTCGCGACGGCATCCGCGATCCCGGCTGGTACACGCGCGATATTTTTTCGAGCGACCGCGTCGAGGTCTACAAGGGGCCATCGGCGTTTGCGTTCGGCCGCGGCTCGACCGGTGGCGCCATCAACACGGTCAGCAAACTCGCGACCGGCGCGGAATTCACCGAGACGGCAGTCACGGCCACGACCGGACCCGGCATTCGCGGCGAAGTCGACGCCAGCGCGCGCAAGGACAAGTTCTCAACCCGCATCGCGGCGCTTGGCACCGACGTCGCCACACCCACGCGCGATCACGTCTGGACGCAGCGCTGGGGCGTCACGCCTTCCGTTAAATGGGAGATCGACCCGCAGACCGCGGCGACGTTGAGCTACATCTATCAGGGCGAGCGTGGCGCGCCCGACTATGGCTTCACCTATCTGCCGCAGCCCGCCTACAGCCCCCTGACCGGCGCGCTGACCAATCCCGGCTATTACGGCAACGGCAACCCGGTGCCGCCGCTGCCGGCGCCGCGGCAAAACTGGTTCGGGATTCCGACGGGACCGCTGCGCGACATCACCGAAACCGAGACGCACATCGGCACGCTCAAGTTCGAGCGCGACATCGTCAACGACGTCAAGCTCGTCAACGCGACGCGCTACATGACCAACGACCGCTTCTCGCGGCCGACGGCGCCGCGCGGCCT